>JANLSP010000480.1:0-7170 GCA_031362485.1 Novosphingobium sp. | reverse complement strand
GGTGATCGCCGCGCCTTGCAGCGAGGAGAGCAGCACCCGGCGCAGCGCATTGCCCAGCGTCAGGCCGAAGCCACGCTCGAGCGGCTCTGCGATGAAGGTCGCGCGGCGGCGGCTGTCGTTGCCTGGGCGGACTTCCAGGCTGTTGGGCTTCTTGAGCTCCTGCCAGTTCTTGATGTTGACGCTCATGGGATTCCCCTATGGATTTTCTGGCGGGATCGGGGGCGGGCCTTGCGGGAGCCACATCACCGATCCGAAAGGTGCGGCAGGGCCTGAGCCAAGCCGCGGCAGATTCGGTCAGACGCGGCGGCGCTTCGAAGGCCGGACCCCGTTGTGCGGGATCGGCGTAACGTCACGGATCGAGGTAATGGTAAAGCCGACTGCCTGCAGCGCACGCAGAGCCGACTCGCGACCCGATCCCGGGCCCTTCACTTCGACTTCCAGCGTGCGGACACCGTGTTCGGCGGCCTTTTTGCCGGCATCGTCAGCGGCCACCTGAGCGGCATAGGGAGTCGACTTGCGGCTGCCCTTGAAGCCCATCGCACCAGCCGAAGACCAGGCAATTGCATTGCCCTGGGCATCGGTGATGGTGACCATGGTATTGTTGAAGCTGGCATTCACATGAGCGATGCCGCTGGAGATATTCTTGCGCTCCCGCTTTTTGATGCGCTGGGGTTCGCGTGCCATTGTCTTGTTCCTGTCGAAATTCTGGAAGGGGAAGTTGCGCAGCCGCCAGGCCGCAGCTTACTTCTTCTTGCCGGCGATGGGCTTGGACTTGCCCTTGCGGGTGCGAGCATTGGTGTGCGTGCGCTGACCACGCACCGGCAGTCCCTTGCGATGACGCAAACCGCGATAGCAGGCAAGATCCATCAAGCGCTTGATGTTCATCGCCGTGTTGCGCCGCAGATCGCCTTCTACCGTATGTTCGGCGTCGATCGTCTCGCGGATATGCAGCACTTCCTGATCGGACAGATCCTGCACCCGGCGGCTGTGATCGATGCCGATCTTGTCCGCAATCTGCTTCGCCTTGTGGGCGCCAATTCCATGAATGTAGGTAAGAGCGATAATTACGCGCTTATTGGTGGGGATATTTACCCCGGCAATACGAGCCACTGACTTCTCCATGCTCCACGGGAAATAACGGCACTGCCGCACATTCCCATCTCAACGCGATAATTCACTCAAAAACGGCGAAAAGTCCGGTTGGCGCGCGCTGAAGCGTAAGCCTGCCGGACGGTCCCTTTTATCGAGTGAAGGGCGCGCTTAAGGCGATTCGCAGGCGCTGTCAACGCCGCGAATGCAAAAGCGTGGCGGCCGTCGCCAATCAGTGTGACGCGGCCGGATTTCAGGGGTCTACATAGCTGACTGAATGCGCGCGGTCAAAGACCCTTCGCTCAGCTTCTGTTATGGAGTTGCCGGCAATGGCAATGGCGCGGGCGGCGTCGCGGTGCGATTGCCGCCCAGCCGGGCCGCAAGTGCGGCAAGCTGTGAGCCGAGCACGCCATCGACGGCCGGCGCGATTTGCGCAGGTTTCATTCGCATGTAGCCGCCAACGACATATTCAAGCCTGATCGTCGTGCCATCGGCGAGCGGAGTCAGCGTGATGGTCATTGTTCCATGCACCGCCTCGCCCTGCAGCGGCCCCAGCGCGCCCGACATGCGCAGCATTTTGCCCGGTGCAATCTGTATCACCCGCATGTGCTCGGCCATGCCGCGGCTGATCGTGTCTTTGCCTTGAGGCAGGGTCTCGCAATAGCATCCACCGGCGCGCAGATCGAGGGTCAGGTTAGCGGCATTGCCCGACCACGTATGTCCGCTTTGCCACCAGCCCGCGGGCCGCACCAGTTCGCGCCAGCTTGTTGCTGCATCGGCTGAAACGGTCACGCTGCGCTCGACGACAAATCCGAGATCGGAACTGGCAGTCACCGTGCCCAGGGCAGGCGAACTGGCCAGTGAGCCGGCAAGCAAAGCACAGGTAAGCAGGCGCATGGCGGGTCCCTTAGCTGGTGAGCAACCGCTCGATTGCCCGGGTAACATCATCGATGTCGGCCATGCCGTCGACCCGCGCGATGATGCCGCGCGCTTCATAGATCGGCAGGATCGGCGCGGTCTTGCCGCGATATTCAGCCATGCGCGTGCGCACGGTTTCCTCGTTGTCGTCCGGCCGCCGCTTGAATTGGGTCGAGCCGCACCTGTCGCAGACGCCCGGCTTGGCCGGCTGCTCGAAGGTGTCGTGATAGCCCTTGCCGCATTCGGCGCAGGTGAACCGGCCGGTGATGCGCTCAACCAGCGCATCTTCGCCGACGTCAAGCTCGATGACGCGATCGAGCTTGCGGCCGCGCTGGTCCAAAATGCCATCGAGCGCTGCGGCTTGCGCGGCAGTGCGCGGATAGCCGTCGAAGATGGCGCCGGTCTCTGCGTCCATCGAGTCCAGTTCCTCGCCGATCAGCGCAGAGACGATTTCGTCGGAAACCAGCTCGCCGCGCTCCATCACGGCCTTGGCCTGAAGGCCCACCGGCGTGCCCGCCTTGACTGCGGCGCGGAGCATGTCGCCAGTCGACAGCTGGCGCATGCCAAAGCGTTCAACCAGTCTTTGCGCCTGTGTGCCCTTGCCCGCACCGGGGGGGCCCAGAAGAATGATGTTCAATAGTCCGCTCCCTGTTGCGTAGCCTGCCGCTTCAGCGCATGCGGCCCTTGAGTTTCGCCTTCTTGATCAGATCGCCGTATTGGTGTGCCAACATGTGCGACTGGATCTGGGTGATCGTATCGACCGTGACGTTGACCACGATCAGCAGGCTGGTGCCGCCCAGGAACATGGCGTTGAGACCCGTCTGGGCGATGATGTATTCGGGAACCACACAGACGATGGTGATGTAGGCCGCACCCAGCACGGTGATCCGGGTGAGCACATAGTCGAGATAGGTCGCGGTGTTCTTGCCCGGGCGGATGCCAGGAATGAAGCCGCCAGCGCGCTTGAGGTTCTCCGAGGTTTCCTCCGGATTGAACACCACGGCAGTGTAGAAGAAAGCAAAGAAGATAATCCCGAGCGCATAAAGGATCATGTAGATCGGCTGGCCATGCTGCAAAAGCTGGTTGAGCGTCACCACGACCCCACCCATCGTCGTGTCGGGCGAGAGCGAGTTGCCGGCAAACTGGCTGATTGTCAGCGGCAGCAGCAGCAACGAAGAGGCGAAGATCGGCGGAATCACACCGGCAGTGTTGAGCTTCAGCGGCAAGTGGCTGCGGTCTGCCTGCATCATGCCCTTCTGGCTGGCGCGCTTGGGATATTGCACCAGCAGGCGTCGCTGCGCGCGCTCCATGAAGCAGATGAACAGCACCATCACCACCATCAGCGCCATCAGTCCGGCGATCAGGAATCCTGAAATCGAACCCGAGCGGCCCCCTTCGAACAGATTCGCGATGAATGTCGGCATCTGGGCGACAATGCCCGCCATGATGATCAGCGAAACGCCGTTGCCAATGCCGCGCGAAGTGATCTGTTCGCCCAGCCAGAGCAGGAACATCGTGCCACCGATCAAGCTGATCACCGCACCGACGCGGAACATCATGCCTGGCGCGACAACCGCCGCAAGGCCGCTGGACGCGGCATAGGCCTCCAGGCCGGTTGCAACGAAATATCCCTGCACAGCAGTGAGGAACACCGCGCCATAGCGGGTGTACTGGTTCATCTTCTTGCGCCCGCTTTCGCCCTCTTTCTTCAGCGCGGCGAGCGCGGGATGGAGCGAGGCGGCAAGCTGCACGACGATCGAGGCGGTGATATACGGCATCACCCCCAGCGCGATCAGGCTCATGCGCTCCAGACTGCCGCCCGAGAACATGTTGAACATATCGAGGATGCCGCCGCGCGTCTGGTCGTAGAGCGACTCGAGGATCAGCGGGTTGACACCCGGCAGTGGGACAAAACTCAGGAAACGGAAGACGATCAGCGCACCGATGGTGAACCAGATGCGGTTCTTCAGATCGGTTGCTCTGGTGAAATTGGCGAGACTGAGATTACTCGCAACATTGTCGGCGCGTGATGCCATCTTATTGAAGCCTTGCCTGTCGAAGCCCAACCGGGGTCACCGCCCCATATAGGGGCTTTGCGGCGATGTCGAACCCCCGCATGGCAAAACCCCCGCGTCGCTCAAACCCGGGACACGGGGGGTCTGCTTGCAAGCGTTACCTGGCGGCCTTGGCCGCCTTGTTGACTTCGCGCCGGGCGGTCTTCTTCTCGTGCTCGCTGGGCTGGGCCGCGGGCAATTCAACCGAACCGCCGGCCTTTTCGACCGCCGCGAGCGCGCCCTTAGACACGCCGGCAACCGCGAAAGTCGCCTTGGCGGAGAATTCACCCTTGGCGAGCAGACGCACGCCGTCCTTGCCGCCGCGCGCCAGGCCTGCGGCCTTCAGCGCTGCATGGTCGATGGTCGCCTTGGCATCAAGCTTGCCAAGATCAATTGCCTTCTGGACGAGGCCTAAGTTCACTTCGGCGAAGTCCTTGGCGAAAATATTGTTGAAGCCGCGCTTCGGGATGCGCATGTGCAGCGGCATCTGGCCGCCTTCAAACCCGTTGACCGAGACGCCCGAACGCGCCTTGGCGCCCTTCTGGCCGCGCCCGGCGGTCTTGCCCTTGCCAGAGCCGATGCCGCGTCCAACGCGCATACGGCCCTTGCGGGCGCCATCATTATCACGGATGTCATTGAGTTTCATGGGTCTGCACTCGCTTTCGCTTTAGTCGCGCTTTCGGGAAGGCGCGCCCTTAGGAGATGTGGACACTCTTGTCATCCCCCTTTCTGCGCCATCGGCATGCGTGATAGCTGGCGCGCATGGCCGCATTGCTCAAACATCCCGCCGGCCAGTTCGTGCTGCTGCTGCTCGCCGCGCTGATCTGGCGCTGCGACACCTTCGGCGACCCCAGCCTGCATGGCGATGAGGCCTTCTATCACGCGGTCGGCGTCGCGATGCACCAGGGCGCCCTGCCCTATGTCGACGTGTGGGACCGCAAGCCGTTTGGCCTGTTCGCGATCTACTGGCTGATTGCCGGCATTTCCTACGCACCGATTGCCTACCAGCTGGCGGCAACGCTCGCCGCAGCCACTGCCGGCTGGGCCGTCGCCCGGCTGGCGCAGCACTGGACAAATGCGCAGGGCGGGCTGCTCGCGGGTCTGGCCTACATCCTGTGGCTGGGTCCGTTGCAGGGCTATGGCGGCCAGTCGCCGGTATTCTACAATCCCTTCATTGCCGTGTCAGCGCTGCTGATCGTCCGAGCGCTGCCCAGCTTGCGCCAGGGCGAGGCGCCAATGGCTGTCACATGGGCGATGCTGCTCGCGGGCCTCGGCATCACGATCAAGACAACTGCGCTGTTCGAGGGCGCGTTCCTCGGGCTGCTTGCCGCTTTCGTGCTGGCCCGCTCGTCGCTGGGTGTGAAGCGCAGCCTGCGCCCCATCGCGGTGTGGATTGCGCTGGGCGCCCTGCCCAGCCTGGCCATCGCTGCCGCCTACTGGGGCTTGGGGCACTGGCACGAGTACTGGCATGCTATGGTCACTTCAAACCTCGCAAAGCCAGCGGACCTGATGACTGGCTGGATCCGACTGCGGCTGATGTTCGTCGCGCTCGCGCCCTTGCTCGTGCTTGCCATGTTCGGCCTGCTCGATCTGCCCGGCGACGCCCGCCGGTTCCTCACGCTCTGGCTTGGCGCGGCCTTGCTCAGCCTGATGGCGGTGGCCAACTTCTACCTGCACTATGCGATGCCGATCACCGTGCCGCTGTGCGTTGCGGCAAGCGGTTTTCTCGCGCGGCGTCTGGGGGGGCCGGCTGCGCTGCTGGCGCTCGCTGCGTTCTCATTCTGGATCGAGCCGCCCTTCCGCTTCGAGCACACCCGTGCTTCGCAAACGGCGATGAGCCAGCTGGCGCAAATCGTGAAGGCGCACGACGCCGGACGCGGTCTGCTGACTTTCGAAGGCCCTTCGCAGCTCTTCCGGCTGACGGGCAAATCATTTGTCACCCCGCTTGTCTTCCCTACCCACCTCAGCGCGCTGATTGAAAGGGATGTCAGCCACCTCGCGACATTGGCCGAAATGCAGCGGGCGCTGACCGAGCGCCCGGGGGTGGTGGTAATGGCAGATCCGATCCACAATGGCCCAGTCAATCCTGAAACCGAGGCGCTGGTACGCAGCTATGTCAGCGCCAATTGCCGCTTCATCGGCAAGCGCACGATTCTGGAGCGCAGCCAGTCGATCGATCTGGCAGTTTGGGGCGATTGCGGGGGCTGAGCAGCAACTACAACGAAAATGCCCCGGCGCTGGGGCCGGGGCTCTATCTTGTGCTACGCTGAAACGAAGCGGTTCAGTCGACCACGGCCACCATATGTGGCAGCTTGGCGACTGCGCCGCGCACTTCGGCGGTGTCTTCCAGCTCGACGACGCGGTTCATCTTGCCAAGGCCGAGACCGATGAGGATCTTCTTCTGGCTTTCCGGGCGGCGGATCGGCGAACCGATCTGCTTGAGCTTGATGGTTTTTTTCTCGGACTTGGGGGCCATGAAAATTACTCCGTAATCGCTGCGGCTTCGGCTTCCGCCTCAACCGCGCCGGCGCCGCCACGACCGAGCAGGTCAGCGACCTTCTTGCCGCGCCGCTGGGCGACCGACTTGGGGCTGGTCTGGTTGACCAGCGCGTCAAAAGTGGCGCGAACCATGTTGTAGGGATTGGAAGTACCGACCGACTTGGTCACCACGTCGGCAACGCCCAGGCTTTCGAACACCGCGCGCATCGGGCCGCCGGCGATGATGCCGGTGCCGGCTGGAGCCGAGCGGACATTGACATTGCCGGCCCCAAAGTGCCCCTTGCAATCATGATGCAGCGTGCGGCCTTCCTTGAGCGGAACGCGGACCATCTTCTTCTTGGCAGCGGCAGTCGCTTTGGTGATGGCTTCCGGCACTTCGCGCGCCTTGCCATGGCCGAAGCCGACCCGGCCCTTGCCGTCGCCAACCACCACCAGCGCGGCAAAGCCGAAGCGCTTGCCGCCCTTGACCGTCTTGGAGACGCGGTTGATGTGAACCAGCTTCTCGATCAGCTCTTCGCCGCCTTCTTCGCCATCGCGACCACGGCCACGATCACGGTCACCGCGACCACGATTGCGGTCACCACCGCCCGCGCCACGGTCATTGCCGCCA
>JANLSP010000446.1:0-4091 GCA_031362485.1 Novosphingobium sp. | reverse complement strand
TTGCGCTGCCGGGCTTCCTTGTGTGCGGATCCGTGGCGGGTCAGGCGACTTCGCGGAAGACCTCGCCGATCTTCTTACCGTCCTCGAAATAGCCGAGGCCGTAATCACCTTTGATCGTCGTGCGGATCGTATGGCGCTCGTACTTGGGGTCGCAGCCTTCGACCGCGTGGAGCATACGCGTGTTGTCCCAGATCACCATGTCGGTCGGCGACCAGTTGTGCCAGTAGGCGCACTCGGTCTTGCCCAGGCGGTTGACCTCGTGGAAAACGGCATCGACCAGTGCGTCACCTTCGGGGTCTTCGTGATGTTCAAGCCCCACGGCCATCCAGGGGGCGGCGTGCAGCACCTTTTCCCCGCTTTCGCGCGTCCAGACCGCGGGATGCATCGCGCGCGGGAAGATTGCGACTTCCTTGAGCAGTTCTTTGGTGATTGGCGGGTCTTCGCCGATGACTTTGAAGTTTACGCCCAGCCGCATCTTTGAAAGGCGGGTGTCGAGCGTATAAACGACGTTCTTGCCCTCGATCCGGTCGCGCAGCTCCTTGGGGAAGTGCTTGTAGACCTGTATTCCGTCCATGAAGCCCGTCCGCCCGCGCTCGGGCGTGGCAACCGGCGAGCGTAGCACGCCGGCATAGTTGAGTTCGTCATTGTAGCAATGATCGAAATGCCAGGGCGAGAAGCGGGTAAGCTTCATGCCCTCGTACTCAACGAAGCCGCCAGCGTAGTTCGAAAGGTCGGAATCCGGGACATAATGCATGTCGATGACGCCCACGGCATCATCGCCGGTTTCATCGTCGCGCGGAGTCGCCTTGGTCGGATGATCCTTGAGCGGGCCGAAAACCTTGCTTAGCGCCACCTGCATCTTGGCAGTCGGCTCCATGTTCTTGAAGACGATCAGGCCGCGCTCCTTGAAGAGCTGGCGAAGCTGCTCGCGTACGCCTTCGTCGGCGAGCGTATCCCAATTCACTCCGTCAACTGTCGAACCGAACGACAGGTTCGGATCCAGATCCTTGCTTTGAATTCCGGCCATGACTTCCTCCATCCGTCCATTTGCCTTCACCAGTCGGCGGACAACATTACAGTTCGATATAACACGCAATGCCGAATCTGACAATGCGTCAATTATCAATGCTAGCTCGGCTTGCCGGCAAGCAGTCCCGAGAGGTTTTCGCTGAATACCTTGCGGACATCCGCTGCTGCAAAGTTGGTGAATTCCTTGAGGTAGTCCAGCGGCTGGGCAAGGCCTTCTGGATGCGGGAAATCGCTGCCAAACAGCATGCGCTCAGCCGGAATCAGCGTTGCGAGTTCGTCCATGTCGTCTTCGTAGGCCGGAGCGACGAAGATATGCTTCTGGAACAAGTCGCGCGGATGCATGCTGAAGGAGCGTGGCATCTGGCCGTAACAGCGGTCAAAACGGCGGAAGAGCGGCGGGATCCAGTCCGCATTGTTTTCTACGCAAACCACGCGCAGGTCCGGGTTACGCGCCAGCGCACCATGCGAGACCAGGGAGGAGATCATGTCCGAAATCGGGCGGCCGAGATAGTCAATCATCACGCTGAAAGCATCGCGCTCGAAAGGCAGAAATTCGGAGCTGCCGGCAGTCCACCACTTGTTGATCTGATCGTAGCCCGAATCGGACGAATGCAGGCAGACGAATATGCGCGCTTCCGCGCAGCGGGCCCAGAAGGGGTCGAATTCTGCAGAGCCCGGCGATCGGCCGCCGCGCAGACCCGGGACCGGACCGGGGCGGATCCCGACACAGCGAGCACCAGCCTTGAGCACCATTTCCAGCTGCGAGATGGCTTCGCTGACATCGACAAGGCTGATCATCGGAACCGAGTAAATGCGGTTCTCATAGGCAAGGCCGCAGTCCTCGATAAGCCAGGTGTTGTAGGAGCGCAGAAGCGCCGAGATCACTTCGGGCTTCATCTCAAAGCGCGCCTCGACCACGGAAACCAGTGTGGGGAACAGCAGCGTGGCGTGGATGCCCTGCTGATCCAGTGCCTGAAGCCGGCCTTCTGAACCGCGCCATTCAGGCTGTGGTGCGACCGGCCGTCCGGACAACTCGCGCATCGACAGGCCTTCGGAGTTCTGGGCGCGGTACCATGTCTCGTGCGTGCCCGGCGCGGCAACTACGGCGAAAGTCGGGTTGGGAATATAGTCTGACAACTGGCCGTTGATGACCAGTTTCGTGCGGCCCTTTACATCGGCAAAATAGAATTCCCGCTCATAGGCTTTCGGGAGATGGCGCAGGAATGACTCCGGGTTCTCGTAAAGGTGCTGGTCGGCATCGTAGACCGGATAGGGGAGCGTAGTCATGATCGGTCTTCCCGAGATATCAGTCAAAAACTGAGCCATAAAATTGATAGAGTGTCAACTGCCGTCGTGCATGCAGCAAGCAGATCACTTTTCCTGCTGGCAACCTGCCCGATACTTGATAGAAGGTCAATTATTGCAGTGGCGGGAACCAGCTACAAGATGGCTCGCCTCGCGGAATCGAGAGGATCGGCATTGGCAAATCAGGATGACAACGAACTAAGCGTCGATTTCGATGAACTCAGCCGTCGCTATGCTGAGGAGCGCGCCAAGCGTCTTCGCGATGAATCCATCGGCCAATATCAGCCGATGACAGGCAAGTTCAGTGCCTACGCGCGTGATCCCTATGCCGATCCCGCATTCACCCGCGACCCCGTGAAGCGCGATTGCGATGTGCTGGTGATCGGCGGCGGGTTCGGCGGGTTGCTGTCCGGTGTGCGCCTCCGGGAGGCAGGGGTCGAAGATATTGCCTTCGTCGACAAAGCCGGCGATTTCGGGGGGACCTGGTACTGGAACCGCTATCCCGGCATTCGCTGTGATGTTGAATCCTATATCTATGTGCCCTTGCTGGAAGAGACCGGCTTCATGCCCAGCGAGAAGTACGCGAAAGGCGCCGAAATCTTCGATCAGTGCCAAAGGATCGCGCGGCAATGGGACCTCTACAAGGGCGCGCTGTTCCAGACTGCGGTGACGGAACTTGTCTGGAACGCGGAGCGCCAGCGCTGGATTGTCACCACTGATCGCGGCGACGAAATGGCTGCGCGGTTCGTCATTTCCTGCACTGGCCTGCTCAGCAGTCCCAAGCTGCCCGGCATTCCGGGGATCGAGACGTTTGAAGGCAAGAGCTTTCACACCAGCCGCTGGGACTATGGCTACACCGGTGGCGATGCCGAAGGCAATATGACCGGGCTGACGGACAAAGTGGTGGGGGTAATCGGAACCGGTTCGACTGGCATCCAGTGCGTGCCGCCGCTCGCGGAAAGCGCAAAGCAACTCTATGTCTTCCAGCGCACACCCTGTTCGGTGGACATCCGCGGCAACCGGCCCACTGACCCGGCCTGGTCGGCAAGCCTGGAGTCTGGCTGGCAGAACAAGCGTAGCTGGAATTTCACTTACTGGACGTCCGGGGTGCAGGACGGCGAAGACATGATTTCGGACAGCTGGACCAATCTGCTCGGGGAGCCGACAGCGATCACCGGCGGAGCGAGCGCAGCGGCCGATCCGGTGGCCATGCAACAGGCGGAAATCCTGAAAATGGAAAAAGTGCGCCGCCGCATCGATGCGCTGGTTGAAGACCGCGCGACGGCCGAATCGCTCAAGCCCTATTACAATTATTTCTGCAAGCGCCCCGGCTTCAGCGATGACTACCTCCAGACCTTCAACCGGCCCAATGTCACATTGGTCGATACAGAAGGGCGCGGGGTCGAGCGCATCACGCCCAAAGGCGTGGTCGTCGCCGGCAAGGAATACGAGCTCGATTGCCTGGTCTTTGCCACCGGCTTTGATTTCATGACTGAATATACCCGCGAATCCGGCTTCTCCATCACCGGACGCGGCGGCATCTCGCTTGATGAGCACTGGTCGACGGGTGCTCGCACGCTGTATGGCATGATGACGCGCGGCTTTCCGAATTTCTTCGTAATGAGCCTCGTCCAGTCGGGCATCACAATCAACTACATGCCAATTGCTGAAGCGCAGACGCGCTATATCGCCAACGTTGTTGCAACGGCGATCGGCGCTGATATCGGCACGGTCGAGCCGACGCAGGCCGCCGAGGA
>JANLSP010000438.1:0-4074 GCA_031362485.1 Novosphingobium sp. | reverse complement strand
TCCTTGAACAGCGTGTCGATCAGCGGCTGGTGCGGCTTCATCCGGCTCTCGAACCACTGGTTCTCGGCCTCGAGATGGGCGAGGACTTCCTTGTCCGCCACCTCCGGATAGCCGGGGTCGCGCAGCCAAGCATAATCATCGCTGACATTGATGCCGTGGTGATTGGCGCTGTGCGGCTTCTTTGCCGCAATCGGAGGCGTGGTGAAGGCTTTAGTGGAATCTGTCATCGCCTGCATCTATGTTGACCGGAAGAGGACCGCAACCATGCTGATGAATACCCACGAATCCAGACTGAATGCGCTGCGCAAGGAATTGAAGAAGCGCGGACTGGATGGCTTTGTCGTGCCAATTTCCGACGAGCACATGAGCGAATACGTCGGCGGCTATGCGCAGCGGCTGGCCTGGCTTACCGGCTTCGGCGGATCGGCGGGGACGGCGGTGGTGCTCGCCGAAAGCGCAGCGATATTTGTTGACGGGCGCTATACGTTGCAGGTCCGCGATCAGGTCGATGGCCGCTTCTATGGCTATGAAAGCGTACCGCAGACCAGCGTTGCCAAGTGGCTGGGTGAGCACGCGGACGAAGGTTCGCGGATCGGCTATGATCCCTGGCTCCATGGCAAGCGCTGGGTGGAGGCTGCCGCCAAGGCACTGGAGGGGCGCAAGGCCGAACTGGTAGCGGTCGAGAGCAACCCGATCGATGCTGTCTGGGCCGATCGCCCCGCGCCATCTGCCGCGCCCGCTCTGGTGCATGGCGATGCTCTGGCCGGGCAATCGAGCGAAGCCAAGCGGGCGGCTGTCTCGACGGCGCTTGCGGAGAAGAAGCTTGATGCAGTCGTAATCACCGCACTCGATTCGATTGCCTGGCTGCTCAATATGCGCGGCAGCGATGTCGAGCGCACACCCGTGACGCTGGCCTTTGTGATTGCCCATGCAGACGGCACCGCCAGCCTGTTCATTGATCGCTCGAAGGTCACACCCGAGCTTGCGGCGCATCTAGGCAACTCAATCCGCATTGAGCCGCGCGAGGCTTTTGTGACGGCATTGTCGGCGCTGGACGGCCGGCGCGTTGCTATCGACCCTGAGCGATCGGTGCAGGCGATTTATTCGGCGTTAACTGGGGCCGACCTGGTGGAAGAGCGCGACCCCTGCGTGTTGCCGAAAGCGCAAAAGAATGAGGCCGAGCGAAGCGGGCAGCGCGCCGCGCAAGCGCGCGATGGGGCAGCGGTTTCGCGGTTTCTGCACTGGCTGTCGGTCGAAGCGCCGCAAGGCAATGTCGATGAAATGACCGCCGCCGAACAGCTTCACCAACTGCGCCGCGATACCGGATGCCTGCGCGATCTCTCCTTCGATACGATTTCCGGGAGCGGCGCGAATGGCGCGATTGTCCACTACCGGGTGAGCGAGGAGACCAATCGACCGCTCGAGCCTAATTCGGTCTATCTCGTCGATTCAGGTGGCCAGTATCCCGATGGCACTACAGACATTACCCGCACGGTCTGGATCGGCCCTGATGCGCCGCCTGCAGAGATCAAGGACCGCTTCACCCGTGTGCTGAAAGGCAACATTGCATTGGCCCGTGCATGCTTTCCCAAGGGCACGCTGGGCAGCCAGCTCGATCCGCTCGCCCGCCAATTCCTCTGGGCCGCCGGGCTCGACTACCAGCATGGCACCGGCCACGGCGTCGGTAGTTTCCTCTCGGTCCATGAGGGGCCGCAGCGCATCGCCAAGACGAGCGGCAGTCAGGCCGGCACCGAGCAGGAGCTGCTACCCGGCATGATCCTCTCCGACGAGCCAGGCTACTACAAGAGCGGTGCATACGGCATCCGCATCGAGAACCTGCTGCTGGTAGAGCCGCGCGAAATCTCCGGGGCGGAAGGGGAGTTTTTGGGCTTCGAGGTGCTCACCCACGCGCCAATTGACCGCGCGCTCGTCGATTGCAGCCTGCTGACCCGCGACGAAGTGGCATGGTGGGATGAATATCACGCGCGGGTGCTGGACATTTGCGGGCCGCAACTGGAAAGTGAGGCAAGGGTCTGGCTTGAGCGGCAGTGCGAACCATTGTGACGAAAAACAAGATTAAAGGAGAGGCTTCATGATCATGCATATCTGCGTCGGCACGCGCGATCTCGATAAGGCGGGCAAATTCTATGACGCGATTGCCGCCGTGCTGGGCAATACCCGAAGCGCCACAACCGAGCGGACAATCTATTACACCAGCAGCGGCGTGGGGATTGCCTTTGCGGTGACTTTGCCCTTCGATGGACAGCCTGCGACTTTCGGCAATGGCACGATGGCCACCATCGGCGGCAAGGATCAGGATCAGGTCGCCGCGCTCCATGCTGCGGCGCTCGCCAATGGCGGCAGCTGCGAAGGCGCGCCGGGCTTGCGCGACAATGGTCATTTTGTCGCCTACTGGCGCGATCCTGACGGCAACAAGATGAATGCCGTGGCGCTAAGTTGAATTGCGGTCAAATCGGCCTTGCACCCTGATGAACAGAGCCGCGATTCTGCGACAAATCGCGACAAATTGGTCCGATTACGGCATAATCGCGTGACAGAACTGGCCTAGACGGTTTGACGGGGCCGCGCGGTCGTGGCCAACCCCCTTCCCCTCCAGGACCGCGCGGCTTTCCAATTCTGGCATCAGGCATACACCGTGCCGGGGGCGACAAAGGGAATACGATCATGAAGAAATTTGCACTGGCAATCTCGATTTCAGCCCTCGCTGCGGGCAGCGTGGCGATCGCGGAGGCGCCCAAGTCTGGCGGCCAAGACCGAACTGTCACACGCGCCGACGCGCTGGAGCGCTCAGGCCGCATGTTTGACCGGATGGACGCCAACAAGGATGGCAAGCTCGATTCCGCCGATCGCGAAGCGCGGCGCACGGCTGCGTTTGACCGGATCGATGCCAACAAGGATGGCATGGTATCCCGCGCCGAATTTACGGCGATGCGTCCGGCTATGGGCGGTCGGGGTGCCGGGCAAGGCGAAATGCGCGGCGATGGCGGCGAACATCAGGGCATGCGCGGTCATGGCATGCGAAGGCATGGCATGCGGGGCGGCATGATGATGATGCGCATGGCTGACGCTGACCGCGACGGCGCCGTGACGAAGGCCGAATTTGCCACTGCTGCCGCAACCCGGTTCGACCGGACAGACAGCAATCGCGATGGACAGATTACGCCTGCCGAGCGGCAGGCTGCCCGGGCCGCAATGCGCGAGCGCATGCAGGGCTCCGCGCAGCACCGCGACCACGGCGCCGGCATGCAGCATCCGGCCAACTGATCCTGCCCAGCGGATCACCGACCATGCACGACGCTGCTGCGGTCAGATTGTTGCTGGTCGACGATGAGGCAACCTTGCGCGAACCCCTGGCGGACTATCTCGTCCGTCAGGGGTTCGTCGTCGAGCAGGCGGCGAGTGCGGCGCAAGCGCGCAGCCTGCTGCGCATCAAGAGCCCCGACCTTGCCTTGCTCGACATCATGATGCCCGGCGAAGATGGCTTGGCGTTGTGCCGGCATCTCGTTGAATCGCGCGCGATTCCTGTGATATTCCTGACTGCCAAGAGCGAGGCGACGGACCGCATCGTCGGTCTTGAAATCGGAGCGGACGACTATGTGGTCAAGCCGTTCGATCCGCGCGAGCTTGTTGCGCGAATTCGCAGCGTCCTGCGGCGTTCGTCGCGTCCCGGAACAGTTGCCGAGTTAAATTCCGTGTTCGAATTCGAGGGCTGGCGGCTCGATCCGCTCAAGCGCCGCCTCAGTGGTCCGGACGGCGCTGCGGTGCCCATTTCCTCTGCCGAGTTTCGCCTGCTGCTGGCTTTCGTCGAGCATCCCCGACAGGTGCTCGACCGCGACAGGCTGCTCGACATGGTGCAGGGCCGCGAAGCACACCTGTTCGACCGTGCAGTAGACAACCAGATCAGTCGGCTGCGCCGCAAGATTGAAACCGACAGCCGCAATCCTCAATTGATCCAGACCGTGTGGGGCGGCGGCTACATGCTGGCGGCGGATGTGCGCCGGCTCACTGACGCCGACGCATGAGCGCCACGGCCTGGCTGGGCGGCCTGTGGCC
>JANLSP010000370.1:0-3354 GCA_031362485.1 Novosphingobium sp. | reverse complement strand
CCGGTGCCGGCTGGAGCCGAGCGGACATTGACATTGCCGGCCCCAAAGTGCCCCTTGCAATCATGATGCAGCGTGCGGCCTTCCTTGAGCGGAACGCGGTCCATCTTCTTCTTGGCAGCGGCAGTCGCTTTGGTGATGGCTTCCGGCACTTCGCGCGCCTTGCCATGGCCGAAGCCGACCCGGCCCTTGCCGGCGCCAACCACCACCAGCGCGGCAAAGCCAAAGCGCATGCCGCCCTTGACCGTCTTGGAGACGCGATTGATGTGAACCAGCTTCTCGATCAGCTCTTCGCCGCCTTCTTCGCCATCGCGACCACGGCCACGATCACGGTCACCGCGACCGCGATTGCGGTCACCACCGCCCGCGCCACGGTCATTGCCGCCACGGCCGCGACCGCCACGGGGGGGCCGGGCATCGCGCTGCTCGCCGCCTTCTGCGGGTGCAGGCGCAGCTTCTACTGCAACGGCTTCGACTTCGACGCTGGTTTCGGTTTCGTCAGCCATGCTCAGAACTCCAACCCGCCCGCGCGGGCAGCATCGGCCAGCGCCTTGACGCGGCCATGAAACAGGAAGCCGCCGCGATCAAACACGACAGACGTGACGCCAGCCTTCTTGGCAGCTTCGGCGAGCGCCGAGCCGACTTTGGCGGCTGCCTCGGTCGTGGCGCCGGGACCTTTGCCGCCCTTGACCAGTGTCGAAGCCGCAGCAACCGTGCGGCCGGCAAGATCGTCGATGATCTGGGCATAGATATGCCGGCCCGAACGATGAACCGAAAGACGCGGACGCCCACCGGCGCGAGCCTTGAGAGCGGTGCGAACCCGCCGACGGCGGCGTTCGAAAAGCGATAGCTTGGCCATTACTTCTTCTTCCCTTCCTTGCGGAAGATATACTCGCCGCGGTACTTGATACCCTTGCCCTTGTAGGGCTCAGGCTTACGCCAGCGGCGGATCTCGGCGGCAACCTGGCCGACCTTCTGCTTGTCGATCCCGGAAATCTCAATCGTCGTGTTGTCCGGGGTCTTGACCTCGACACCTTCGGGCACGTCGAAATCGACATCGTGGCTATAGCCAAGCTGGAGCTTGAGCTTGCGCGGCCCCTGGGCATTGGCGCGGTAGCCGACGCCGGTGATTTCGAGCACCTTGGTGTAACCGTCGGTGACCCCGGTGATCAGATTGCTCACCAGTGTACGCTGCATGCCCCAGAACGCGCGAGCAGCCTTGGTCTCATTGGCCGGGCGCACCAGAATGCGGCCTTCTTCGAGCACATAGCTGATCTCTTCGCGCATCGTGAGCGAAAGCGTGCCCTTGGGGCCCTTGACGCTGAGAATGCTACCGGCGATCTCGGCGGTGACGCCGCCGGGAATGGCGACAGGAACTTTACCGATGCGGCTCATCAGAACACCTCCGCGAGCACTTCGCCGCCGACATTGGCAGCGCGCGCTTCGGCATCCGAAAGCACGCCCCGCGGAGTCGAGACGATGGTAATCCCAAGACCGTTGCGGATCACGGGCAGCTCGCGGCTGCCTGAATAAACCCGGCGGCCCGGCTTGGAGACGCGGGCGACATGCTTGATCGCCGGTTCGCCTTCGAAATACTTCAGTTCAATGCGCAGCTGCGGATGTTCGCCAGTGGCGTCTTCGGCATAGCCACGGATATAGCCTTCGCGCTGCAGCACCTCGAGAACGCGGGCGCGCAGCTTGCTGGCGGGCGAGAGGACGGAGTCCTTCTTCGCACGCTGGCCGTTGCGGATACGGGTGAGCATATCACCCAGGGGATCGGTCAAAGCCATCGCGTTTTCCTTACCAGCTCGACTTGGTCAAACCGGGGATCATGCCCTTGTTGCCAAGGTCCCTCAGTTCAATGCGGCACAGGCCGAACTTGCGATAATAGCCGCGCGGGCGGCCGGTGGTGGCGCAGCGATTGCGCACCCGGGTGGGGTTCGCATTGCGCGGCAATTCAGCCATCTTCAGGCGCGCCATCAGCCGATCGGTATCATCGAGCGACTTGTCGGCTGCCTGGGCCTTCAGCGCGGCAAATTTTGCCGCATATTGTGCAACGAGCTTCTTGCGACGCTCATTCTTGTTAACGGAACTCAGTTTCGCCATGGACTTAAGCTCTCTTCTAGCAATTCAGATTCACGCGGCCTGCTGCTCTTCAGCAGCTTCCGGCGGGAAGGGGAAACCGAACAGACGCAGCAGCTCGCGCGCTTCGTCGTCGGTATTGGCTGAGGTGGTGACCATGATGTCCATGCCGCGCACCTTGTCGATCTGATCATAGCTGATCTCGGGGAAGATGATCTGCTCTTTCAGGCCCATCGCATAGTTGCCGCGCCCGTCGAAGCTCTTCGGGTTCAGCCCGCGAAAGTCGCGGATGCGGGGCATGGCGACGGTGATCAGCCGGTCGAGGAATTCATACATGCGCTCGCGGCGCAGCGTGACCTTGCAGCCAATCGCCATGCCTTCGCGCAGCTTGAACTGGGCAACCGATTTCTTCGCCTTGATGATCACCGGCTTCTGGCCGGCAATCAGCGCCATTTCCTCGGCAGCCGTAGTGACCTTCTTGCGGTCCTGCGTGCCTTCGCCGACGCCCATGTTGATCGTGATCTTCTCGATCCTGGGCACTTCCATGTGGTTCTTGTAGCCGAACTTCTCGGTCATCGCCTTGGTGACGACGTCCGCATAGCGCTGCTTCATGCGAGGGGTATAATCAGCCATCGACTTTCTCCCCGGACTTGACCGCAATCCGGACTTTGGCGCCATCCTTGCCCGTTTCGAAACGAACGCGGGTGGCCTTGCCGCTTTTGGGATCGGCGAGCCCGACCTTGGAAATGTGCATCGGCGCCTCGCGGCGTTCGATCCCGCCTTCGGGGCTTTCCTGGGTCGGTTTGCGGTGACGCGTGGCGACATTGATGCCCTGGACGAGCAGCTTGCCGTCCTTGGGCATGACCGCCAGAACCGTGCCGCTGCGGCCCTTGTCCTTGCCCGAACGCACGACGACGGCGTCGCCCTTCTTGATCTTGGCAGCGCCCATCACAGCACCTCCGGCGCGAGCGAAATGATCTTCATGAACCCGCGCCCGCGCAACTCGCGCACCACCGGGCCAAAGATACGGGTGCCGATCGGCTCCTCGTTCTTGTTGATCAGCACTGCGGCATTGCTGTCGAAGCGGATCACCGAACCATCGGCCCGGCGCACTTCCTTCCTGGTGCGCACGATCACCGCGCGGTGAACGTCGCCCTTCTTCACCTTGCCACGGGGAGCCGCTTCCTTGATCGACACGACGATCACGTCGCCGACGCCGGCAAAGCGCCGCTTCGACCCGCCCAGCACCTTAATGCACTGGACACGCTTCGCGCC
>JANLSP010000298.1:0-2307 GCA_031362485.1 Novosphingobium sp. | reverse complement strand
CCGCCAAGTCCGGCGCAGGCATGGATGATCTGATTGAAAAGATCCTGCTTCAGGCCGAATTGCTCGAGCTGAAGGCCAATCCGGCGCGCGCTGCCGAAGCGACTGTGATCGAGGCCAAGCTCGACAAGGGCAAGGGGCCGCTGGCAACCGTACTGATCACGCGAGGGACGCTAAACGTCGGCGACATTCTGGTTGTCGGCACCCAGTCAGGCCGCGTTCGCGCGATGCTGGATGACAAGGGCCGCCAGATCAAGTCCGCCACGCCGGCGCTACCAGTTGAGGTGCTCGGCCTTGCGGGTGTGCCGATGTCGGGCGACACGCTGACCGTGGTCGAAAGCGAAGCGCGCGCCCGCGAAGTGGCGGCCTACCGCCACGAACAGGCGACGGCCAAGCGCACCACCGTGGCCCCGGCCAGCCTCGAAAACATGTTCTCCGCGCTCGCCGACAAGGCCAAGATCATCGAATATCCGGTGGTGGTGAAGTCGGATGTGCAGGGCTCAACCGAAGCTATCGTCAATGCGCTCAACCGGATTTCGAACGACGAAATCAAGGTCCGCGTGCTGCAGGCAGGCGTTGGCGCGATCACCGAGAGCGACGTGACACTGGCCCAGGCCTCGGGCGCGCCGATCATCGGCTTCAACGTCCGCCCCAATGCCAAGGCCCGCGAGATGATCGAGCGCTTCAAGGTGCGGATGAAGTATTTCGATGTGATCTATCACCTGACCGAGGATGTGGCCAAGGAAATGGCCGGGATCTGGGGTCCGGAGCGAATCGAAACCGTGGTTGGCCGCGCAGAGATCAAGGAAATCTTCCCTGCTGGCAAGCGCGACAAGGCAGCGGGCCTGCTGGTCACCGACGGCTATATCAAGCCGGGCATCCACGCCCGCATTACCCGCGACGATGTCATCGTCTCAAAGACCACCGTGGCATCGCTGCGCCGGTTCAAGGACGATGTCGCTGAAGTGCGCGCGGGCCTCGAATGCGGTGTGGTGCTCAAGGATACCAACGACATCAAGCCGGGCGACGTGCTGGAAACCTTCGAGGTGGAGATGCGCGAGCGGACCCTCTAAGGTTTGCCGCGCTATCTTGCCCTGTTTGGTTCGATCAATGTCGGGCGCAATCGGCTGAGCATGGCCGACTTGCGCAGCGCATTCGAGGCGGAAGGGTTCTCGAATGTCGAAACAGTGGTCGCCAGCGGCAATGTCCTGTTTGACTATCCTGAGCGGCCTGATGAAGGGCTGGAGGAAAAGCTGAGCCTGATGATGCACGAGCGCTTCGGGTTTGACAGTGTCGCTCTGGTGCGCTCACGAGCCGCGCTGGCGGCGGCGATCGCGGAAAATCCCTTTGCGGCGGATGGCGAGGAGCAATTCGTTCATACGCTGTTTCTTGATGGCCGGCCGGACGCGGAAAATTTCGCCCGGCTCGATGCCAGCCGCTCCGGACCCGAACGCCTCGCCATGGGTGACCGCGCGCTGCATATCGACTATTGTGCCGGTGTCGGCGAAAGCAAGCTGGTCGGCAGCTTCATCGAGCGGCGGATAGGCCGCAGGGGTACTGCGCGAAATTTGCGGTCGATGCGGCGAATTCTCGCCAAGATGGACGAAAGCTGAGATCATGGTCCGCGCGCAGAGCACTCCTGAAACCCGCTCGGTTCGCCTGCTCAAGGTCGGTGAGCAAGTGCGCCATATTCTCTCCGAGCTGCTGATGCGCGGCGAGGCGCATGACGAGGTGCTTGCTGCGCATACGATCTCGGTCACCGAAGTGCGCATGTCACCCGATTTGCGCCACGCCATGGTCTTCGTGAAGCCTCTGCTGGGTGCGGATGAGGATGTGGTGCTCAAGGCGCTGCGCACCAACACCGCCTATTTTCAGCGTGAAGTCGCCGCGCGGCTGGGCCTCAAATATGCGCCGAAGCTGAAATTTACCGGCGACGAGAGCTTCGATGTCGCCGCCAAGATCGAGACATTGCTCGCCCAGCCTAAAGTGGCGCGGGATCTGGAGGAACCGGACGATGACTGATTTTGCATTCCTGCATGGCGGCGGGCAAGGCAGTTGGGTCTGGGATGAGACAATTGAAGCGATGATGCATCAATCGGGCGGTGCGCATCGCTATCTCGCGCTCGATGCGCCGGGCTGCGGGACGAAGCGCGGGCGGGATACGTCGGCTATCGAGTTCATTGATATCGCCTGCGAACTGAACGCGGATCTTGTCGCAGCGGACATGCACGATGTCGTGCTGGTCGGGCATAGCCAGGCAGGTATGACCATGCCGCAGATGGCCGAATTTGCCCCCGGCCTGTTCCGCAA
>JANLSP010000295.1:0-2568 GCA_031362485.1 Novosphingobium sp. | reverse complement strand
AGCCCCCAACCACTCGTGCCGCGTGACGGCGGCAGAGCCACTGCTAGACCGGGAAGACAAAAATTTTGGTTAATGGCAGGCAAGGTTTTTGGTATAGCCTGCCCGGTTGACAGCCTCGGTCCGCTCGCCTAGTGGCGCTGCTCCCTAGGGGATGCGCGGGTGTAGCTCAGTTGGTTAGAGCGCCGGCCTGTCACGCCGGAGGTCGCGGGTTCAAGTCCCGTCACTCGCGCCATATCCCCCTCAGGCGCGCTTCGATATCACCCCCAGCGCCCGGTTTCCATCCAGATCAGAAAGCGCCGCAAGGGCAACAGCCAGACGACTCCCAACACCACATAGACCGGGAATTGGCCCAGAGCGGGGAGGCGGGAAATCAGGGGCGCCAGCCACACCGCGATTGCCAACGAATATGCCGCAAGGGCCACGACCAGCGCGAGCACGCCGACAGGTATTCGCCAGGAAGGTTCTTTGCGCATCAGAATGGTCCGTATAGGCGGCTGGGCGTGACCACTGCTGTCAGCGGAACGTCATGCGGCTCGGTTGGCAGATGCTCGGTCAGCTGGCAATCCCAGGCCAGTCCGATTGCAGCTTTGGGTGGGTGGCTGGCGAGCCACCGGTCATAGTGCCCCGCTCCATAGCCGATCCGGCCCCCCTCCGCGGTGAAGCCCAGCAAGGGGGTGAAAACGACATCGGGCACCAGCAGCGCGGCATCGCCAGCGGGTTGCAGCGCTTTGTAAGGGTCGGGAACCAGCAGGCCCTGGTCAAACGGATTGGCCCATTCGCGGAACTGCATCGCGCTTCCCCGCGCGGCAAACCAGGGCAATGCTATCTGGTGCCCGCGTTCATGGAACCAGCGGCCATAGGCCAGTGCGGGGGCTTCTGCGGGCATGGGATGGTATATCGCGATTACTGCGCCATCCGGTACCATTGCCGCGACTGTGCCCGGCGGACGCGAAAACACCAGCGCCCGCACGGTATCGGGCAACGCGTCGACATGGTTTTTGCGGCGCTGTTGCAACTCGCGGCGCAACTCTTTCTTGTCGATCACGCGAGCTCTCAGTTGTTCCTCCCCGGACGGGGAAGGCAATTTCGGGGGTGACGGGCCCACCGTGGGTCGTTGCCGGGAAATCCACTGACGCGTTGACGTCAGGTGGGGACCATGTGTGCCGGACCAGGGTCCAACCAGGGACAGCCCCCATAGGATTGCTTATAGCCTCAGGGATGTTCGAGCGGCTCGTGCCGGGCAGAACCCGTCGCCACTTATGTAGGGCTTCTCGGCTCACCTCTCAAGCTGTGAAGCGACATTTTCCAGTTGAATGGCGATTTGCTCAAGCCTTGCGGTCACAGCGGGGCTTGCAGCGGACTGCGAAGCGGCGGTTTGCCGCTCTGCGCTGCTCGCGTCATGCAATTCGTCCGCCAGCAACAGCGAGGCGAACAGCAACGTGCGGGTTTCCGCCTGGCCCGTCATGTCGCCCATCGTGGCAAGTTTGCGATCGATCAGGGCTCCGAGGCCCAGAACGTGGCTTTCCTCCCCCTCGGCGCAGGCAACCGTGTAGCTGCGGCCTCCGATTGTAAGGGTAACATTGCTCACTTGGACTGGCCCTCGATCAGTCCGTCGAGCGAACGCAGCGAATCCGCGACAGCGGCGCGCAATTGCTCATGGCGGGCAGTGAGCTGCTCATCGGCCGGATGTTCGGGATTGCGCCGTGCGCGGGCGGCAGCGGCCTCAATGCGGGCCAGCGCTGCGTCGATCCGCTCCAAGGCGGCTTCGGGAGTATGCCCCTCCATGGACATTGGTCTAATGCAAAACCGCCTGCTTGCATAGTCTTGCCCGCATAATCTTGCACTGTTTGACAGTTGGCGGGAACGGAAGCGCCAGCTGATTGCGGCGGCGCGCTTGACGGAGCGCGGCCTCTGCCTAAAGGGAGCGGCATCGAATCGTCCCTTTTTTCCGCCGATTCATCCGGAGCTTTCCTGATGTCGCTAGCAGCCGCCCGCCTGGGCCCCATGGCCAATGCCATCCGCGCCCTGTCGATGGATGCCGTCCAGGCAGCCAACTGCGGGCATCCCGGCATGCCGATGGGCATGGCCGATGTCGCGACTGTGCTGTTCTCGCAGTTCCTCAAGTTTGATCCCGCTGCGCCTAAGTGGCCGGATCGCGACCGCTTCGTGCTATCGGCCGGCCACGGTTCGATGCTGCTCTATTCGTTGCTGCACCTCACCGGCTACGCGGCGCCGACGATGGACGATATCCGCAATTTCCGGCAGCTAGGCAGCCCGTGCGCCGGGCATCCGGAGAACATCCACCTCGACGGCGCGGAATGCACCACCGGGCCGCTGGGGCAGGGCCTGGCGATGGCGGTGGGCAAGGCGATGGCAGAGCGACACCTCAATGCGCTCTACGGCGATGCGCTGGTTGATCACCGTACTTTCGTGGTCGCGGGCGATGGCTGCCTGATGGAGGGCATCAACCACGAGGCGATAGGCCTTGCCGGGCATAACAAGCTGGGCCGGCTGATCGTGCTGTGGGACGATAATCGCATCACCATCGATGGCGGCACCAGCCTTTCC
>JANLSP010000681.1:0-11265 GCA_031362485.1 Novosphingobium sp. | reverse complement strand
CGCCGCGCAATTGCACTTGCGCCGCGCCGCGCGCCCCGTCATTCTGCGGCCCGGTCGTCAAAAGAGGGGGAAGCCATGTTCAATGCCGCCAACACCGTTAGTATTCTGGTGCCGATGCTGGTCATCGTCGCGCTGACCTTTGTCGCATTCCTGCATATGGCGGCGGCGCGCGGCGCGGCGATGAAAGGCGGGGGGATGAACGCCGATTTCTATGTCGCGCACCAGGGCGGGCAGGAGCCGGCCAAGACCGTCGCCGCAGTGCGTCACTATGGCAACCTGCTGGAACTGCCGACAGCCTTCTATGCCGGGTGCCTGACCGCTTATGTGCTGGGCGCAGTGAGCCAGTGGACGCTGATCTTCGCCTGGGCCTTTGTCGCCATGCGGCTGGTGCAGAGCGGCGTGCACATGACCTACAACAACCCCGCCCATCGCGGCGGCGCATTTATGCTCAGCATGCTGGCGATGCTGGCGCTGTGGGTCAACGTCGGGATGGCGGTGTTTGCCCGGCTCTGAAGCTTCTTGAACTGCGGCGGGCGATACCCATTTGGGGTGCTCCATTCAGCGGAGTAGCCCAGATGCGTTCGCCTGCCGATGTTGCCGCCATGCAATGCCCTGTCTGCCAAGTGCCGCTGTCAATGAGCGACCGGCAGGGAATCGAGATCGACTTTTGTCCGCAGTGCCGCGGCGTCTGGCTTGATCGTGGCGAACTCGACAAAATCATTGACCGCAGCGCGCCAGCATCCGCCCCGCCCCCGCCGCAGCAACAACCCGCACCGCCGCCATATCCAAGCGGCGGCCAACCGGCATGGGGCAACGAACGCCATGGCCACGGCAAGCCTTATTACAAGAAGCAGAAGCACTGGCTTTCGGAGATCTTCGACTAGATCTCTGGAGGTCGGGCGATCACGCCAGCCAGGTTTCCGGATTGGGCATCGGTTGCTGCTTTTGCGCATTGATCAGGCTCAGCACACAGCGCACCACCATCAGCACGGCAACCGCTGCCCACAGCAGGAAACCGATCAGCACGATCATCAGGAAAATGCTGACCACCGTGCCGATGAATCCGATCCAGAAGGTGCGGATCAGGTAGGTGTAGTGGCTCAGCTCCCAATCGGCTTTGGCCTCACCTTTCCAGACATAGGCCAGCACCACGCCAATGATCCAGGTGATGCCCAGCAGGAATCCGGAGAGATACAGCGCGCTGATGATCGTCGGCTGGTTAAAATCAAAGCTGCTGGCGGTCTGCGACGATGGCGACGGAGACGCCTTGGGTGCCGGCGTTGGCGTTGGCGTCGGTACGCCGGAAAGGTCCTTGGGCATATCCTCGTTCATGCTGGTCTCCCTCGCAGGCTGCGCGCGCTAATGGCAGTCTAATCCCGCAAGCACAGTGTGTCACGCGTCCAAAATCATGCTTACCGCGTCAACCATGTTCGCCAACCGCAAGGCCTCATGGCTATATAACACTTGGGCGTCACACGTGTCGGGATGACCCAGACCCTCAAGAACCTGCGCATCTGGCTCGGCTTTGCCGCGCTTGCGGTGCTTTCGATGCTGGCGCTGACCGGGAACTTCGCTTTTGCCCGCAAGGGGACGCAATGCACCGAAGTGAGCGGCCCGGGCTCTCCCGGCTTCGCTGCGCTGCCCCGCGGCGCTGCGCCAGCCTGCATCCGCGTGCGCATCGGCTGAGGCAGCTTGCCCGGCCAAGCCTGCGCGGCTAGCGCGGGTCGGCGATGATCGATCATTTTACCGGCGATGTGACCGGGCTTGCCGTTCCTGCCCATCCCGAAGCGCTCCGCGCGGGTGGTGCGGCGTTCCTGACCCGCGCCTTTCGCGCGTTTGGCGCGCTGGCGCCGGACAATGCCGTCACCGCGATAACCGCGTTCGAGGCCTGCCCGGGCGGCAGCACCGGGGCAAAGCTGTTTCTGCGGCTGGCCTATGCGCAGCCGGGGGCGGACCTGCCCGAACAGCTCTTCGTCAAGTTCAGCCGCGATTTTTCCGACGAGCGCCGCGACGAGCGGGGCCGCTGGGAAATGGCTTCCGAGGCGCGCTTTGCGCCGCTGACCCGCGAAGCCGGCTTTCCCATCGCGGTCCCCCGGGCGCTGTTTGCCGACTACCGCGCAGCGGACGGCAGCGGGCTGATCATCACCGAGCGGGTGCTTTACGGCGAAGAGGGAATCGAGCCGCACCGCCGCAAGTGCCTCGATCACATGACGCTGGCAGATCCCCTTCCCTATTACCGGCAGATCGTCACAGCGCTTGCCCGGCTTGCGGCGGCGCACAAGTCAGGCGCGCTTGCCAGCGACATTGAGGCAAGCTTCCCGTTCGATCCGGCGAGCGGTTCGGCGGATCCCATCGGCTATGATGCCGCCGCGCTGGATGCCGAGCTGGCGCGCTGCTTTGCCTACGCCAGGGACTGCCCGCGACTGGTCCCAGCAGTAGCGCGCACGGCAAAATTCGAAGCGCAATTTGCCCGCGATGCGCACCTCATCCTGGCAAACGAAGCGGCGATTCAAGCCTTCCTGACCGGTGATGCGCGCATGATCGCGCTGTGCCACTGGAACGCGCATATCGACAACTGCTGGTTCTGGCGCGATGCCACTGGCGATCTGCAATGCGGCCTGATCGACTGGGGCCGGGTGGGCCAGATCACGTTTGGCTCTGCGCTGTGGGGCGGACTTTCGGCGGCGCACCGTGATATATGGGATCACCACCTCGGCGCACTGCTCGCCGGGTTTGTCGAGGAATACCGCGCACATGGCGGCCCGGCGATCTCGGTGGACGAGCTAAGCTTGCACTTGCGCCTGCATCTGGCGGTGATGGGCGTGGCGCGCATGCTGGCCTTTCCCGAAATCATCCGTTTTCGCATGCCGGATTGCGACAGGATCAGCGGGCCTCATGATCCCGCGCTCGAACCTGTCACACTCGATCCTGCGCGCAATTCGATCCACATCTATGCAATGTTCCTCGGTTTCTGGCACAAGTACGATGTCGGCGGCGCAGTGCGCGCCCTGCTGGGCAAACGAGGGAATGAAACATGAGCGAAGCTAACAAAGCGGTCGCGCTGAAATTCATCATGGCCATGAGTGCGAACGATCCGGTCGGCGCAGCCGCCTGCCTCGCGCCGGACGCCACAGCCGTCGCGACCGGTAACAGCCACTTCAAGGGCGCGCGCAATGCCCGCATGATGATCGACGGGATCGAGGCGTTCAAATCGCTGATGCCCGGCGGGCTCAATCTCACGGTTGTCAGCGCAGTGGCCGATGGCGACAAGGTAGCCCTCGAATGCGAAGGCCATGCAACCACCAGCGCCGGCACGACCTATGACAACAGCTACGTTTTCATGTGCACCCTGCGCGAGGGCAAGATCGTGCTGATCAACGAGTATTTCTGCACGGTGCTGGCCAACGAAGTGCTGTGGCCCTTGGCGCAAAGCGCGGCGGGGCTCGGCGAGACGGCGGGCTAGGTGGCTTGGGCTAATGCTGGCTTGAAGGCATGTCTGCTATTGTGCTGCGATTTGCGTCGACTTGGTGGCAATTGTGTCGTGGAGTCCGGAACGGCAGGTTCTGAACGAAGAACGGTGCAAGCTGCAATTCATTCACGTCGGTCGGAGACGGCGGCTTCCGCCAACGAAGCGGCCGTTCATGGATTTTTGCCCAGCACGCTAAAAGCTGCAGTCGGCTTTAACTGATTACAGAGCAAACCAACGATGTTACGCTCCGCCTCAAGGGAGGATTTTCATGAGCGGATTCGAAGGCAAGGTCATCTTGATCACCGGCGCGACATCGGGCCTCGGCGCGACGGCGGCAGTTTCGCTGGCGCGCAAGGGCGCAAAGGTTGCGATTACCGGGCGGCGTGAGGAACAAGGCAATGCCGTTGTCGAACAAATGGCGGCGGCGGGCGGTGAGGGGTTGTTCATCAAGGCCGATGTGACGGTGCAGGCGGATGTCGATGCAATGGTTGCGAAAACGGTCGAACGCTTCGGGCGGCTCGACGGCGCGGTCAACAATGCAGGCATAACAGGCGGGATGTTCAAGCCGGTCGCGGATTTTACGGACGAGGATTGGCACAGCGTCATCGACATCAACCTGACCGGGGTCTTCGCCAGCATGCGCGCCCAGATTCCGGCCATGCTGGCGGGTGGCGGCGGATCGATCGTCAACATCTCGTCGATGTATGGTCTGAACGGCGGCGATATTGGCAATTGCGGGTATGTGACCAGCAAATGGGGCGTCATCGGCCTCACCAAGACCGCAGCGATAGATTATGCGCGGCTGGGTATCCGCGTGAATGCTATATGCCCCGGATATTGCCATTCAGAAATGGTCGATCCCTATGCGGAGGCAGAGCCCGCCTTGTTCGAAAAGCTGCTCGAACGATACACCGCATCGGGCAAGCTGGGCGAATCGCACGTCGTTGCCGACGCGATAGAATTCCTGCTCTCTGACCAATCGAGCTTCATCAGCGGTGCGGCGATCCCCGTGCAGGGCGGCCAACATTCGCGACTATATTGAGAGTCGCATGACCACCCCGAACAATACCCACCGTTCCAACGCTCTGCTTCAAAACACGTTACGTCAGGACGACCCCTAACCACCCAATTTTTGCCACAGCGCTGACGCGGGACGGCATTAACATCGTGTCCGCTTTCAGGGGCCGTGAGTCGCTGAACCAACGACCGCAATGTTGTCGTATCCGGAAAGTCTGTTTCCGGCGAAAAATGGCGGATAGCTGACGCTAAGAGCACGACGGAATTTGTCCACAGCGCCTAGTCAGACCGCAGCGAGCGCCTTGCGCCAGGCCTCGAGGCGTGCATCGCGCACCTCTGGGTCCATCTGCGGCGTGAAGCATTGCGATTGCCCGCGCATGGCAGCCGCCGCCTCGTCCAGCGAGACGAACAGGCCGGCGCCAAGCCCGGCGAGCATTCCGGCGCCAAGCGCGGTGGTTTCGACAAAATCCGGCCGCTCGACCGGCAGGTCGAGCATGTCGGCAAGGTCTTGCGCCATCCAGCTGTTGGCGCTCATCCCGCCGTCGATCCGCAGCGCCTTCCATGCCGCGCCATCGCCGGCGTAGGCCAGAGCGAGGTCATGCGTTTGCAGCGCCATGGCTTCCAGTGCGGCGCGGACAATGTGGGCGCGGGTGGTTGCGAAGGTCAGGCCCGATATGGCAGCGCGCGCATCGGGGCGCCAATGCGGCGCGCCGAGACCCGAGAGTGCAGGCAGGATGACCACCCCGCCGCTGTCGTCGACGGATCGAGCCATGGCTTCTGTCTCGCCCGCACTGGCGATCAGCCCCAGCGAATCGCGCAGCCACTGGATCAGGCTGCCCGCTACAAAAACCGAGCCTTCTAGCGCATAACTGCGCTTGCCAGCGATCTGTGTCAGCACCGTGCCGAGCAGCCGATGGCGCGAGCGCGGCGGAACATGCCCGGCGTTCGCCAGCACAAATGCCCCAGTGCCATAGGTTGCCTTGGTCTGGCCCGGGGCGAGGCAGCCCTGACCGACGGTCGCCGCTTGTTGATCGCCAGCAAGGCCGGTGATCGGGATGGACGAACCGAAATGCTCCTTCAGACTTTTTCCGAGCTGCCCGGCACTATCGACCACTTCAGCGAGTGCCCCTTGCGGTACGCCGAACAGGTCGCACAGCCCCGCGTCCCAGCTCGCTCCCGCAAGCGGCAACAGGCTGGTGCGGCTGGCATTGCTGGCGTCCGAAACGAACAGCCCGCCGGTCAGCTTCCAGACGAGCCATGACTCGACCGTGCCCAGCGCAAGACTTCCGCGACCGGCCGCTGCCGCAACGGCAGGGACATTATCGACCAGCCAGCGCATTTTGCTGGCAGAAAAATAAGGATCGAGCAGCAGGCCTGTCGTCTGCTGAACTGCCGCTTCGTGGCCTGCCGTGCGCAAAGCATCGCAGGCTGCAGCAGTGCGCCGATCCTGCCAAACCAGAGCCCGGTATAGTGGCTCGCCGCTGGCCTTGTCCCAGGCGACCACGGTCTCGCGCTGGTTGGTGATGCCGATGCCGGCAAAACGGTCCGCCCCGCCCGATTGCGTGACGACGTCCCGCGCGCAGGCGAGTGTCGAATGCCAGATTTCGTCTGCATCATGCTCGACCCAGCCGGGCTGCGGGTAGTGCTGCGTCAGAGCCTGCTGTGCAACTGCGCGGCACGCTCCGCTGCGGTCGAAGGCAAGCCCACGAGTGGATGTCGTTCCTGCATCGAGCACCAGGATAAGTTCGCCAGTCGGGTTCATCGATTGCTCTCGGTTTCTGCCAGGGATTTGACTTGGCTTAATGGCATAGCTTGGCCATATCCAGCCCATGCAATTTCCCGCCCGTCCCTGGCCCACCGGCCTTGCCGAGAGCCCCGAGCCGCTGGTGCGGCGGGTGCTTGCAGGCAATCCATCCGCGTTCAGTTACACCGGCACGCAAAGCTATATTGTCGGCGCCGGCCGCGATGTGGCAGTAATCGATCCGGGACCGAACGAAGACGACCATATCGCCGCACTGCTCGCGATCATCGGCGGTGCCCGCATTGCCGCGATCATGTGCACTCACACCCACCGCGACCATTCTCCGGCAGCGGCTCCGTTAGCGCGCTTGAGCGGCGCGCCGGTGATCGGCTGCGCAGCGCTGACAATCGAGGACGCCGGGCCGCGCTCCGATGCCGCGTTCGATACGACCTATGCGCCGAACCGCGTGCTGGCGGACGGCGAGGTGCTATCTGGCGATGGCTGGACGCTAACCGCGCTGGCGACGCCGGGCCACACTTCCAACCACCTGTGCTTCTCGCTGGGAGAAAGCGATGCGCTTTTCACCGGTGATCATGTCATGGGCTGGTCAACCACGGTCGTCTCGCCGCCTGATGGCGACATGACCGCCTATATGGCGAGCCTGCAACTGCTGCAGAGCCGCGAGGACCGGGTGTATTATCCCGCGCATGGCCCGGCAGTGGAAAAGCCGCGCCAGCTGGTGCGCGGCATGATCGGCCATCGCCGTCAGCGCGAGAACCAGATTCTGAAGCTGATCGGGGATGGCACCGGGGTAATCGAACAGATGGTGCCGCAGATGTACAAGGGCATCGATCAGCAGCTTTGGCCTGCGGCGGGGCGATCGGTGCTGGCGCATCTGATCGATCTGGAAAGCCGCGGCAAAGTCAGCCGGGCCGATGCGGTTTGGACGATCGCTGCATGATGCGGCGGCGCGCTTTGCCATGGGCTCTGGCGGCCGCGGCATTGCTGGTGGCTGCCTGGGCGCTTTGGCCTGCCGCCAAAGTCGATGTTTTTTCCGCCGCGCTAACTTCGTTCGAAAAGCAGAACCGGCTGACCGTATTCAGCGCGCAGCTTTCGCCAGTGGTCGCGGCTGACGATGAAAGACTGATGGGGATGCTCAAGGTCAGGCAGATCGCAGTCATTCCGGCGCGGGTGGACTATAGCGTAGATCTGACCGGTGTAACGCGGGACCGGCTGAGCTGGGATGCCAAGACCCGGCGCCTTGATGTCCGCCTGCCCCCGGTCACGCCCGGGACCCCCAATCTTGACGAAGCGCGCGCGCAATATCTGCGGGAAGGCGTCTGGATCAGCCGCAATACGCAGGACAAGCTCACGCGCGAAAATACACAAACCGCCGCGCGGCAGGCGAGCGTCGAGGCCGTCAACCCAGTCCTGCTCGGCCTCGCGCGCGAGGCGGCGCGTGATGCGATCCGCAAGAACCTTGCGATCCCGCTGAGCGCCAGCGGCCAAGGCGAGGTGACAGTCGTGGTCCGCTTTGACGGCGAAGCGCCGCCATGATGCGGGCAAAATGGGAAGTGCCGCTGATCATGGTGCTGGCCGTGGCGCTGGCGATCGGCATTTTCGGCTGGCGCATCGCCAACCCGTTCGATCTGACCTGGCTTGACGGCGACATTGTGACTTCGCAGTTCGGCTGGGAGCAATATCGCTCCGACCCTGATCACCTGTTCCCGATCGGAACGGATCGCTATTCCTGGCCGTTGTTCATGCCGCTGGCGATGTTCGACAACATGCCTCTGGTCGCGCTGGCAGTAAAAATTCTGGTTCCGGCCAGTATTGGTCCGGTCCAGTATTTCGGGCCGGTGTTTCTCATTGGCAACGCGGCTCTGGCGCTGTTCGGCTGGCTGTTGCTGCGCGAAATGACTTGGGAGCGCTCAGGCACGGAATACCGGCTGGCGCTGGCGCTGGGCGCGCTGTTCCTTGCCACGTCGCCTGCGCTTTACGTGCGCTTTCAACTGACGCACGTTGCCCTGACGCAGCACTGGCTACTGCTCGCCGCTCTGTGGCTGTTTGCCCGCAGCGGGCGCGTTGGGGCGGCGCGCACATTGCGCGATTTTGCCCTGTTGCAATTCGCCGCTGCCGCGATCAGCATTTATCTGATGGTGATGACCATGATGGTCTTCGCCGGGCTGGTGCTTAAGCTGGCGCTCGATCGAAAGATTTCGCGCCGTAACCTGTTCTTGCTGACCTTGCCGCTGGTCACGGCGTTTCTGGCAATGGTGGTTTCGGGCTTCGTCGACTTCGGTGGCGGCAAGCTGCTTTCGGGCGAGGGCTATCAGGTGTTCTCCGCCAATCTCTTCACCCTGTTCAATCCGATGCCCGATCAGTTCGGCTCGGCCTTCCTCCCAGCGCTGCCTGTGGCAACCGGGGGGCAGTATGAAGGCTTTGCCTATCTCGGGCTGGGCGGGCTGCTGCTGACGCTGGGCGGACTGATCTTTACCCGCATCAAGGGCGACGGCGGCGAGGGGGTGTTCGCGCCGCTGATGGTTGTGGTGTTCGGTGCCTTTCTGCTGGCACTGTCGACGCGGCTGACGTTCGGGCCCTATTCGATTTTCCTGCCCGTGCCGGATCAGGTGGATGCACTGCTCGGGATTTTCCGCAGTTCGGGCCGGTTCATCTGGGTGGCGCTCTATGCCCTGATGTTCATTGCCATTGCCGGGCTGATCCGGGGTCTGCCGGCGCGGCGCGCGGCGGTGTTGCTCGGCCTCGCCGCGCTGGTGCAGATCGCCGATCTGACCGCGCCTTTCGCCGCGATGCATGAGCGGTTTGCGCGGATTACCCAGCCCAGCCGCTTCACTGATGCCGCCTTTGCCGAACTTGGACGCGCGCACGACACAGCGCTCGTGCTGCCCGCATGGCAATGCCAGGTGTGGGAACCGGGCAAGTTTGACTATCCGTGGACCCATTTCATGAAATTCTCGCAGCTTGCCATGGACAGCCGCCTGCGGATCAACAGTTTCTATGGCGGGCGCACGCCGGGGGCGCAGATGCAGTTCCATTGCACCACATTGCCTGAGCGGGTTCTGCAAACCCCCGCCGAGCCGCGCACTGTCTATCTTCTCAGCCGTCGCAGCTTCCGGCGGTTTGGGCCCCATATAACTGGCAGCCATTTCTGCGACTTTGCCGAAGACATGTTTGTCTGCCGGGGCGATTTGGGCAAAAGTGGGCTGACCGAGCGCGCAATGACGGTTGCCGCTGCCAATCAGGCGCAAATTGCGCAATAAGATCCGATCAGACTCAGGAGCCTGCCCAGCAATGACTGTCATGCACGAAAACCTCACCGGCATCGATATCCGCGCCGAGATCGACCGCCTGCGCAAGGAGCGCAACGCTGTCATCCTCGCGCACTATTACCAGCGGCCGGAAATTCAGGATCTGGCCGATTTTGTCGGAGACTCGCTGGAGCTCTCCCGCAAGGCGGCGGCGACCAGCGCGGAAGTGATAGCGTTTTGCGGGGTCAAATTCATGGCCGACACCGCAAAAATCCTTTCCCCTGAGAAGATCGTCGTGCTGCCCGACATGGATGCCGGTTGCAGCCTTGAAGACTCGTGCCCGCCGGAAAAGTTCAGGGCTTTTCGCGAGGCACATCCCGATCACATCGCGCTGACCTATATCAACTGCTCGACCGAGGTGAAGGCGCTCAGCGACATCATCGTCACCTCGTCCAGCGCCGAGTCGATTCTCGCGCAGATACCCGCCGAGCAGAAGATCATCTTTGGCCCGGACCGCCACCTCGGCGGCTATCTGTCCCGCAAGTTCGACCGTCCGATGCTGCTGTGGCCGGGAGTCTGCATCGTCCACGAGGCGTTTTCGGAAACCGAACTGCTCAAGCTCAAGGCGCAGCACCCTGGCGCACCCGTCGCCGCGCACCCAGAATGCCCGCCGACCATCATCGACCATGCTGACTACGTCGGCTCGACCAGTGGCATCCTGAGCTTCGCCAAGACTTTCCCCGGCGACACGCTGATTGTGGCCACCGAACCGCATATCATCCACCAGATGGAAAAGGCGCTGCCGCACAAACACTTCATCGGCGCGCCGGGTGCCGACGGCAACTGCAACTGCAACATCTGCCCCTACATGGCGCTGAACACGCTGGAGAAGTTGTATGTCGCGCTGCGCGACTTGCAGCCGAGGATCGAGATTGAGGAAGGGCTGCGGCTGGCGGCGAAGAAGAGTCTGGACCGGATGCTGGAAATGGCGAGCGGGACCGTGGGGATGGGGGATCTGGGGGCGCGGTGATGGCAATGTTAGCGAAAGATGCGGGCGAGGACGTTGTACAAGGTCACTGCCCAAGTTGTGGGCCCGACCGAAAGGCCGATGTAAAGGGACATTACCAAACTCGTTTTTCTGAGGCAGAAGGACTCATTTGGGGGCAAACAGACTTTCGGCTTCTTGTCTGTCGAGGCTGCGAAACAGCCTACTTCCAAACCGAGGAAGTCTTTTCCGAGGATGCCATAGATGTGGAAGACGGATCGGGTGGTTTTGAATCTTACATACCAGCTCGTTTCGTGCATTACCCTTCACCGATTAAACGAGAGAAACCTAAATGGTGGGCAGAATTAGTCTTCATAGGAAATGAATTTGGTAAATTTGAAAGTTTGTTTTCGGATATATACGGATGCTTAAACGCAAATCTGTCTGTGCCCGCCGCGATAGCCACTCGGACTGCATTTGATCATGCATCTGAAATCCTTGGAATAGAGCCAAGTCTTTCGTTTGAAAAAAAGCTTGATGCGCTTGAAAAAATTGGGAAAATTGGCCTGGATGAACGTGATGTTCTTGAAGTATTAGTTAATGCGGGAAGCGCAGCAGCACATCGGGGCTGGAGACCGAACCCCGAACAGATCGAAACATTGGTGACGATCATTGAGAATTTTGTCTACCGAACTTTCATCTTAGGCGAAGCGGCGAGAAATCTTAGAGCCTGATTCATATTTATCCGGCCTGATTTCATAGTCTTGCGATACGGCGCGCGAAG
>JANLSP010000259.1:0-2821 GCA_031362485.1 Novosphingobium sp. | reverse complement strand
TGGCGACGGCCCGCCGCAATTCTTCTGCGGCTATATCAACGAGAGCGACGGGCGGCAGATCCCGATCCTGCAACTCTATCCCGAAATCGACTATCGCGCCTCGGATCGCGGCGCGATGCGCGGCACAGTCACGGCGCTGCTAGCGGGCAAGGGCAAGCAGATCAATGAGCGCGTGTTCGAGATCGAAGTGATCAATCCCGAAATGGGCTTCCGCCTGCTTCCGGGCATGTATGGCGAATGGAAGGGCCAGCTCCACGGCAGCTTCAAGGGCGAGGAGTTCCTCGACGGCGAATGCATCGACGATGTGAACAACCCGGCAAAGCTCGCTGCAACCTATCGCTGGCAAATCCGCGATCGTCCGATCCGCATCCGCGAGGGAGAAAATTCGGGTTACGGCGACATGGAAAGCATTATCCTGGGTGACTATCCGGGCGTGCGCATCGTCTGACGCCGCCATGGACCGGATGAGCGTGAACAAAGTGAAGTCTAACCGCGGCGGCAATCCAGCCGAATTGCGCGAACGCGCGCTTGCGACCCGCGCCTGCCTGCTCGCCGCTGCGCGCGAACTGTTCACCGAGGCGGGCTATCATGCCACCGGAACCACGGAAATCGTGGCGCAGGCAGGCCTGACTCGCGGCGCGCTTTATCACCACTTCGGCGGCAAGGAGGGGTTGTTCGAAGACGTATTCCGCACGCTGGTCGCCGAACTCGTGGGCAGAAGCAATTCCGCAGCGGCAGCGCTATCGGGTGACTCATGGGCGAAGATCATCACGGCCTTCAGCCAGTATCTTGAGCTTGTGGCGTCCAACGTGGAATATCAGCGCATCCTGTTGATCGATGGACCGGCGGTGCTGGGCTGGGCCCGCTGGCGCGAGCTGCAATCCGAGTTCGTTGCCAGGGGAACGACAGAAGCGCTGCAGCTGCTGATGGACCAGGGCATTGTCGCGCGCCAGCCGGCCGAGCCGCTGGCCTATCTGATCCAGGCTGCGCTCAACGATGCAGCCTTGTCGATTGCCCACGCTCAGCATCCCGCGCAGGCAAGTCGGGAGGCGATGAACGCGTTCCTGTTCCTGCTGCAGGGAATCCGCCAGTAACGCAGAGCGATGCGAACCGCCCGGTGACCTGATCGGGGCCTTGCATGATCACCATTGCTTTTCCGGATTTGATGCGGCAAACCTATATGAACAGGCGTTAGGCATGATGTGGCGTTGTGCAAGAAAGTTTGCAACAGTCGGGTTGTGTCTGGGCAGGGCCCAGCTGCCAAGCAGTGAATCGATGAACGAGGGGGGATGCAAAAGTGAGCCTTGCCAAGCGGCAGCGCAATCCTCGCGGTGAAGGTGTCCGGCTGAAAGACGAACTCGTCGAGGCCGCCATGCGCATCCTGGACCGGCAGCCGGATTCATCGCTCAGCCTGCGAATGATCGCCAAGGAGGCGGGTATTGCCGCGCCATCGGTCTACATGCAGTTTCCGGATGCCCAGGCACTGCTGAAGGAAGTCGTGCACGAATGCTGGCGGCAGATGGCGGTTACAATGAGACAATCGCTGGCGAGTGCCGGGCCGCGCTCGTTGTTCGACACGCTGGTGGCTTCCGCTCAGGCCTATGTTCGCTATGCCATGGATCGGCCATCGCGGTACCAGCTGCTGTTCGACCTTCCCGGCGTATCCGCCATGGATCCTGTCGGCCCTGTCCAGCCTGTCTTTAGAGTGATTGCGGAACCGCTTGAGGAAATGGCGCGGGCCAATGAACCGGTGCCATTGAATGACCCGATTTTGGCGGCCTTGCTGGTGCTTTCGATTGCTCATGGGCGGATTGCGCTGGCCCACACCGCTCCTGTGCGCACCGGCAATTCGATAGCAAGCGTGGAAAGTTTTGTCGAAATGTCGGTCAGGCAACTATTCGGTGAGCGCGTGAACCCTGCAAAATCATGAATGCACGCGCTCTTGCGCATTTCCTTTCCATATCCTAACGATCGTTGTGTTACTCCCGTTTCCGGGCCGGATTGTGCGGGAATCGGCTATGGAAACGAACAAGCCGGTGGCCAATAGACGGGTCGCTTTCCGGTGAGCAGGCACGGCAACCTTTCGGAGCGGAATAATGAAGGTCACAGTCCATATTCCAGTCGGCGAAATCACGCCGGGGGAATTCCAGACCATGGCGGCGATCCGGGAAATGGCCGGCGCGCTGGAAGCTGCGGGGGCCGATGCCTGCTATGTCACCGATCATCCCGCGCCTTCCGCCGAATGGCTTCATGCCAGCGGCCATGATGCGCTCGATCCCTTTACCGCTTTGGCCTTCATCGCCTCGGCTTCGACGAAGCTGAGATTGCACACCAACATTCTGGTGATGGCCTACCGGAATCCCTTCCTCACCGCCAAGGCAGCCGCCACGCTGCAAGTGCTTTCGGGCGGGCGTCTGATTCTTGGCGTCGGCGCCGGTTACCAGAAGGTCGAGTTTGAAGCGCTTGGCGTCGATTTCCACAAGCGCGGGGCCTTGTTCGACGAGGCGCTCGAAGTGCTTCAGCTGGCCTGGGCGGGCGGTGTCGTCGTCAAGCAGGGCCGCAATTTCAACGCGACCGGCAACGTGCCGCGCCCGGCGCTGGTCATTCCGCCGCCGATCTGGATGGGGGGCGGCAGCGGCAAAGCGGTGGAACGCGCGGCGCGCTGGGGCGATGGCTGGTGCCCGTTCTTCGCCGCGCCGCAGATGACCGCGGTCAACCAGGAATCGGGAATTCAATCGGTCGAGCAGCTTGGCGAGAAGATCGCAGAACTGCACGAGATGCGCGCCTCCATCGGCAGGCAGGGCGCGTACGATATTACAAT
>JANLSP010000222.1:0-6032 GCA_031362485.1 Novosphingobium sp. | reverse complement strand
GCCGCATCCTGGCGTTTCTTCGACCGCCCGTCCGGCGATCCGTTGATCGATCCCGAGGCGCTGCTCGCGTCGTCGCTGCTGGCGCGGCTGGAAGTGGCCCGGATTGGTAGGCCACGCATGTTGATCGGCCTCGCGGCGATTGTAGCTCCTATGCTCGCCTGGGCCAGTGCGGCCGAGCGGCTTACGGCACCGCTGCCCAAGCAAATTTTCTTGCCTGACGTGAAAGGCTGGAGCCGTGCCGACTTCGCCCCGCGTGCCTGGTGGGAACCGCGCGCAGGCGGGGCAGAGCACCGCTTGCTGGGCAGCTATGCCGATGCGAAAGGCCGGCGGGTCGATGTCTTCCTTGCGCTCTATGCGGCGCAAGGCAAGGGCCGGCGCGCGAGCGGCTTTGGCGAAGGCGCGCTGCGCGCCGACAGCGGCTGGGCCTGGCTTAAGCCCGGACCCGCCATGGCCGAGGGCAAATCGGACTGGATGCTTGGTCCGGGCCGTGTCGAGCGGATGGCGCTTACCTCCTACCGCACCGGCAACGTTCTGACCGGGAGCGGGCCACGCCTCGCCTTTGCCAATATGGGTGACCGCATGCTGCTGCGTGCCCGGCCAACCGCCATGATCATACTCTCGGCCGAAACAAAGCCCGGCAAGCCGGCTGGCGAGGCTGTGGCCGCTTTTCGGCAATCCACCGGGCCACTGGCACCCTGGGTGGACCGCATCACGCAATCCCGTTAGGCTCGCCCGACCCATGTGCGGAATTGCAGGCATTTTTCATCTCGACACGCCCAAGCCGGTCGATCCGGCGCGGGTGGAGCGCATGTGCGATGTGATTGCGCACCGCGGACCCGATGGCAGCGGGGTCTGGACCGCGCCCGGCGTCGGGCTCGGTCACCGGCGCCTCTCGATCATTGATCTGGCCGGATCGCCGCAGCCGATGGCCTCAAGTGACGGCCGCGCCATGCTGGTATTCAACGGCGAGATCTACAATTACCGCGAGCTGCGCACTGAATTGCGCGCACTGGGCGCACAGTTTCATACTGATGGGGACAGCGAGGTCATTCTCGCCGCCTGGCAGCGCTGGGGTCCCGATTGCCTGTCACGCCTGCACGGCATGTTTGCTTTTGCGATTTATGATCTGGCGCAACGCAGCCTGTTCCTCGCGCGTGACCGGCTTGGGGTCAAACCACTGCTTTATGCCCGGCTCAGCGATGGCAGCCTGATATTTGGTTCCGAACTCAAGGCATTGATCGCGCATCCGCTGTTGCGCCGCGACATCGATCCGCTGGCGGTCGAGGACTTTCTCGCCTGGGGCTATGTGCCCGATTGCCGCTCGATGCTCAAAGGCGTCGAAAAGCTGCCGGCAGGGCATTTCTTGTTGCTGCGCCATGATGCGCCGATGCCTGCGCCGCGCCTCTGGTGGGATGTTTCGTTTGCCGAACGGCACAAGGGCAAGCCTGCCGATCTCGAGGCTGAACTTTTGCATGTGCTGCGCGATGCAGTCGCTTCGCGCATGACAGCCGATGTGCCCCTTGGGGCGTTCCTCTCCGGCGGCGTCGATAGCTCCAGCGTCGTGGCCCTGATGGCCGAGGCAAGCGCCAGTCCAGTCAAGACCTGCTCGATCGGCTTTGACGAGGCGGCGCTGGATGAAAGCAGTTATGCCAGGGCAGTCGCCGAACGGTTCCACACCGATCACCGCAGCCGCATGGTCGGCTCGGGCGACTTCGAACATATCGATCACCTTGCCTGGATGTTCGACGAGCCGTTTGCCGATGCTTCGGCACTGCCGACGTGGCGGGTGTGCCAACTGGCACGCGAGAACGTCACGGTCGCCTTGTCCGGCGACGGTGCGGATGAGGCGCTGGCGGGTTATCGCCGCCATGTGTTTCTGCGAAATGAGGAACGAGTGAGAGGGTTTCTTCCGGCTGGCCTGCGCCGGGCAGTGTTTGGTGGGCTGGGCGCTGTCTATCCCAAGGCGGACTGGGCACCCCAGAAGCTGCGCGCGAAGACCACCCTGCTGGCGCTCGGCGCAAGCAGCGAGGAATCATATGCCGCTGCCCTGTCGGTCACCGGACCTGAGCTACGCGATGCGCTCTATACGCCCGAATTCATGCGGTTGCGCGGCGACTATCGTGCGGAGCAGGCATTGCTCGATGTCATGCGTCAGGCGCCCGCGCGTTCGGGGCTTGACCGGGCGCAATATGCCGATCTCAAGTTTTGGCTGCCGGGTGATATTCTGACCAAGGTCGACCGGACCAGCATGGCGGTCAGCCTCGAAGCGCGCGAGCCCTTGCTCGACCACCGGCTGATCGAATTTGCTGCGCGGCTGCCCGAAGGCATGCGGGTGCGCGGGCGACAGGGCAAATGGCTGCTCAAGCACACGATGCGGCGCTATTTGCCGGATGACATACTGTTTCGTCCCAAGCAGGGATTTGTCACGCCGATTGCCGGGTGGTTGCGCGGCCCACTGGCGGGTGCGGCGCGTGATATCAGCAGAAGCGCGGGCATTGCCCGCCTTGGGTGGTTCAATTCGGCTCGTCTCGACACGATTGCCCAGGCTCATATTTCCGGCAAGAACGATCATTCGCGCCTCTTATGGCAAATGATAATGCTGGATAAGTCGTTGGCCAAGCTGGGGATATCTGTTTAACCCTCGTGTCGTTCAAGTCCGCTGGGCGAACCATACTTAGGTCACACCGTCGACGCAGATCGCAGCGTCTTTAAGATGTCTCTGCCTTGCCTGTCCGACATTGGCACGACTATTCAGTCTGCTGCGAAAAGATGTCATGAAACTGTGGCAATTGTGCCGCTTGCGGACCCGCTTCATCGCGGGCGGAGTAAATAACCTTTGCAAAAAATGAACTAGCGAGCCTATTTTACAGTGTAGCCAGCGAAAATTGCCAACAAGGCAGTTCGGCGTTTCGCTAGATGGGGGTTCGAATGGATCGGCTTGAGCACGATCTTGGAGGTCACGGTTCCGATGATTTGTCAGGCAATAGCCCTGCGATTTCATTCGCCGTGACCGACGATTTACTGCTCGCCCAATCGGCGCAAAGGTTGGCTCTGCCCGAGCGATTGTTCGCCCTTGACGAGCTCGATGTGCTTTATGACTGCGATCATCGCGCCTTGTGGACATTCATGCGGCCCAAGGGAAGGCCAAGCTTCACGCCGTCGATGCTGGCCGATTTCGAGGCGTGGCAAGGCCTGATCGCGCGGACATTCGGGCCCGGCAGGGTTGCGCTCGATTACCTTATTCTGGGCAGCCGCGCGCCGGGCGTTTTCTGTTTCGGCGGCGATCTTCAGCTGTTTTCTGCGCTGATCCGGGCGGGAGATCGCGAAGGCCTGGCCGCCTATGGCCGGCGCTGCGTGGAGATCCTTAATCGCAACATCCGTTCGCTTGATCTGCCACTGCTCACAGTGGGCCTGGTGCAGGGTAAGGCGCTGGGAGGCGGCTTTGAAGCCCTCCTCTCGTTCGATTTCATCATCGCTGAGCGCGGCTCGGGGTTCGGTCTTCCCGAAGTGATGTTTGGGCTGTTTCCTGGCATGGGCGCGCACCCGCTGCTCTCGCGCAAGCTAGGGACAGCGATGGCCGATCGCATCATCCTCTCGGGTGAGACATTTTCCGCCGAGCAAATGTACGACATGGGGATCGTCCATGCATTAACGGAACCGGGCCAAGGCATCGTGGCCGTGCGCGAGTTCATGGAAAAATCCGTAAGGCGCCACTCGGGACTGGTAGCAGCGCGCAAGGCGATGCGGATCAGCGCTCCGGTGCCGATGGAGGAATTCTACGCGATCGTCGATCTGTGGGCGGAAGCGGCGCTGAACCTGACCGAGAAAGATCTGAAAGTGATGTTGCGGCTGGTGTCAGCGCAGAACCGGCTGGCGCTGGCGGGCTGATTCCGCCAGCCGCTCAGGCAGTATCGACCATCACCACTTCGGCGTCATCCAGCGCCGCAACCGTAATCGCCGCTTCGCCGGTAATCGCCACGCCGTCGCGTGCCTGCGCTTCCTCGCCATTCACCAGCAAGCGGCCTGAGGCTGCCACCAGATAGTAATGCCGGGCAGGATCGGCGCGGAAATCAAGACTGTCACCCGAAGATAGCTGGGCCGCCAGCACGCGGGCATCGGATCGCAGCGGCAGCGCGGCATCGCCTTCGGGATCGCCACTGGCGACGATCTCCCAGCGTCCGGCGCGTTCTCCGCGCGGAAAAGTGCGCTGGCCCCAGCCGGGCGCTTCTCCCTTGCGGGTTGGCAAAATCCAGATCTGAAACAACGTCGTCGCCACGTCCTCGCGGTTTTGCTCGGAATGGACGATGCCGGTGCCTGCGCTCATCACCTGAACATCGCCCGCCTCGGTGCGTCCTTCATTGCCCAGACTATCCCGGTGAGTGATTGCGCCGGTCCGCACGAACGTGACGATTTCCATGTCGTTGTGCGGATGCGGATCGAAGCCGGTGTGCGGCGCGATGGTATCATCGTTCCACACGCGCACGGCACCCCAGGTCATGCGGGCCGGATCGCGATAGTCGGCAAAGCTGAAGTGATGGCGCGCATCAAGCCAGCCGTGATCGGCATGGCCGAGGCTGGCGAAGGGACGGATTTCAATCATTGTCAGTAATCCACCTCAGCGGGGTGTTGCCGCTGGAATGATGAACAGGTGGTGCGCTGCAGCGCGAAATCAAGCCTCGCCGTGGCCCTCGGCAAGATAGTCGTCGCTCTGCATTTCTTTAAGGCGGCTGATCGTGCGCTCAAATTCGAACCGGCCATCGCCAGATTCGTAAAGCTCTTCCGGCTCGGCGTTGGCCGTGGCGAAGAGCTTGACCTTGTTCTCATAGAGAGCGTCGATCAGCGTGACGAAGCGCGCTGCCTCATTGCGATTATCTGGCCCCATACGCGGAATTCCGACCAGGATCACGGTGTGGAAAGTCTGCGCGACGGCGAGGTAATCCGCCGCCCCGCGCGCTTCCCCGCACAGCTTTTTGAAACTGAATACTGCGACGCCCTTCAGGCACTTGGGCACATGCAGCTTGCGTCCGCCGCCAAGTGCGAGATCGACCGAGGGGACGTGTTCATAGTCTTCGGGTGAATAGTCGGTGAGGCGGAAAAAGGCTTCGCGCACTTGCGCAGTCGCCTCGTCCCCCAAGGGAACATGCCATGTGTCCAGGCCCGCCAGGCGCTCGAGCCGGTAATCAACCGGGCCATTCAGCGGCAGCACCTCGAGTTCCTGCTCGATCAGGGCAATGAACGGCAGGAAGTGTTCGCGGTTGAGCCCGTCCTTGTAGAGCTGGCCCGGTGCGCGGTTGCTCGTAGTGACAACTGTCACGCCTTCATCGCGGATCAGCGATGTGAACAGGCGGCTCATGATCATGGCATCGGCGGAATTGTTGACCACCATTTCGTCAAACGCCAGGCAGCGGAAATTCTGGGCAAGCGCGTTGGCGACCGGCGGAATCGGATCGCCAGCTTCCTTCTCGCGCTCCTTGCGCAGCCGGGCGTGGACTTCGAGCATGAAGGCGTGGAAATGCACGCGGCGCTTTTCGTGGATCTTGAGGCTGTCGTGGAACAGGTCCATCAACATCGACTTGCCACGCCCCACGCCGCCCCACAGATAGACGCCGCGTGGATTCTCGCACTTGCGGGAAAACAGCCTGCCGAACAGCCCGCGCTGAACTTTGGCGCCTTCAAGCGCGCGCTGCAGCAATTCAAGCTGCTCGGCGGCGGCGGCCTGTTCGGGATCGGGCCTGAGTTCGCCCGACGCTACCAGCGCTTCATAGCGGGAAATCAGACCGGTCATGTCCCGCTCGGCTTGCGCACGGTGCCGGTGAAGGATGCAACGATATCGGCATCCTGCACAATCAACCCGCGCAGGAATGCGAGACGGCGCGTTTCGCGCAGCAGTTCGACAACGGCATCCAGCGGCCGGTCTGCATCGCCCGCGCCGATGAATTGTGCGGTCAGATCCAGAGTCACCGCGCGCCCGGCATCAAGCCCACGCAGCACATACATCGCCGCGAACAGCGAAACGTCTGCCAATGCGAGAG
>JANLSP010000220.1:0-2592 GCA_031362485.1 Novosphingobium sp. | reverse complement strand
GGATCTGCCCAAGGACACCCGGCCGCTCTCCATCCGCAAGGTCGGGATTGTGGGATCGGGCACCATGGGCGGCGGCATTGCGATGGTTTTTGCCAATGCCGGGGTTGACGTGCTGCTCCTCGACATCAGCGAGGAAGCCCTCACCAAAGGGCTGGGCACAGTCAGGAAAAATTACGAGATATCGGTCGAGCGCGGCTCGATGCCGCAGGCTCGCGTGGATGCCGCGCTGGCGCGGATCAGGACCACGACCCGTTACGAGGATTTCGCCGATCTCGATCTGGTGATCGAGGCGGCGAGCGAGAAGATGGAGCTCAAGCGCGAGATTTTCTCGACGCTGGACAAAGTCACCCCGCCACATTGCATTCTGGGCACCAATACCTCCTCGCTCAACATCGACACGATTGCCGAGGCGACTGGCCGGCCAGGCAAGGTGATCGGAACGCACTTCTTCTCGCCCGCCAATGTCATGAAGTTGATGGAAAATGTGCGCGGCAAGGCCTCGAGCGCCGAGACCATTGCCACGGTCATGGCGCTGGGCAAGCAACTGGGCAAAGTCACGGTTCTGGCCGGCAATTGCGATGGCTTCATCGGCAACCGCATGCTGCAATACTATACGGGCGAAGCGGAATTCCTGCTTGAACAGGGCGCCACGCCCGAGCAGATCGACCGCGTCGCCATGGCTTTCGGCATGGCCATGGGGCCGTGTTCGATGCGCGACATGACCGGCATGGATGTCGGGGTTCTGGTCCGCGACCAGCGCGCCAAGACCCTGCCCGAAGGTGAACGCTTCTCGCCGATCATGCACCGCATGGTCGAGGCCGGGCGCTATGGCCGCAAGACCGGCAAGGGCTTCTATCGCTACGAAGGCCGCGACAAGTTTTCCGATCCCGATGCCCTGGCGCTGATCGAACAGGTTTCCCGCGATCTCGCCATCGAGCGGCGCGCTTTCACCGATGAGGAAGTGGCCGAGCGGCTGTTCGTGCCGCTGGTCAACGAAGGCGCGAAAATCCTCGAGGAAGGCATCGCCATCCGCGCGAGCGACATCGATACGGTCTGGGTCAACGGCTATGGGTTCCCCACCCACCGCGGCGGACCGATGCATTGGGGCGAAAAGCTCGGCCTCGACAAGGTTTATGCCATGGCGCTCGAGGCCGGCATGCGCAACGGCCCGCGCTGGTTGCCGGGCAAGCTGCTTGAGCGGCTGGCCAGCGCCGGTCCAAAGCCAGCAGGCTGGAGTTGGGATTGAGCCTCATTCCAGCGTGTTGAAGAACTCCGCGACATCGGCAGAAAATGCTTCGGGCTCTTCCAGCGCGGCGAAATGCCCGCCGGCTTTCATTTCCGCCCAATGCGTAATGTTGAACAAGCGCGCCGCATCGCGCCGGCTGGGATAGGGGACAAATTCAGCCGGGTAGAGCGCAAGCCCGGTTGGAACCGTAACCGGCCCGGAAAAGCTCTCGGCGCGCGCGGCGCCGTAATACATCCACAGCGACGATGTGACGGCATCGTTGACCAGATAGGTCATGATGTTGGTCAAGAGCGTATCCATCGAAAAGCGGCTGGTGATCTGGCCGCCAGTATCGCCCCAGCCATGGAATTTCTCGACCACCCAGCAGGCCCATCCGACCGGATTATCGTGCAGCGCGAGGCCAAGGGTTTGCGGCTTGGTTGCCTGCTGGTGTGAATAGCCGCTGTCGGCAGCTGCGAACCTGGCCATCCTCTGCCGGTATGCGTGGGTTTCATCGTCGTCTTCGGGACCCGGCGGCGGCCCGGTAAACATGTTGAGATGAATTCCCGTCACGACATCGCCGTGGTCCTTGCCCAGCCATGAGGTGACGATGGAGCCCCAATCGCCGCCTTGCGCGCCGAAGCGCGAATAGCCCAGCACATCGACCATCAGCCCCCGCCAGAGCGCCGCGACCTGCCTTGGCCCGATCGGCCGCGCGGGTCTTCCCGACCAGCCATATCCCGGCAGGCTCGGCACGACCAGTTCGAAGCCAGCTCGGCTCAGCAGGCCAATCGCGGCTTGAAACTCAACGACCGAGCCCGGCCAGCCATGGCTGAGCAGCAAAGGAAAGGGGTGCGAGCCATCCCCTTTGACATGATAGAAATGGATATCGATGCCATCGACTTCGGCGATGAATTGGGGCCAGTGGTTCAGCGCAGCTTCCGCTGCTCGCCAGTCATACGTCTCGCGCCAGTATGCGACCAGTTCGGCCAGAAATGCTGCGTCAGTGCCATATTGCCACTGCCCGTCGTCGTCAGGAGCATAGCCGATCCGGGTCTGCGCCACGCGGCCGGCGATGCGGTCGAGGGTCGCTTGCTCGACCGCGATGCTGAATGTTCGTTTGCCGGCCAATCTTGTGTCCTTTCAGAAAACGCGCTGTGCGCTGAAACCTGTGCGGAAATTCACCGGGCTGAATGGGCAACCCCGACGACGCCAGCATCGATCAGGCGGGCAATCTCGCCGGAACCGAGCTTCAGGCGCGCGGCGAGCACCTGCTCACTGTGCTCGCCGTTGCGCGGTGCGGGCAGCGGCTTGCCCCGTTCGTGCTGCGGCACGGTTCCGAACGGCCCGGCAGCCGGATAGACAAA
>JANLSP010000219.1:0-5187 GCA_031362485.1 Novosphingobium sp. | reverse complement strand
GTCTCGCCAAACTGACGGCGATCATCGGCGCGCAAGGCGCCAATGTCATTGAAGTGAACCACGACCGCCTCAGCCTGGCGCTCAATGCCAAGGCCACAGTGCTGCTGATGATGATCGAACTGGCCGATGCGAACAGCGGCGAAAAGCTGATCGGTGCTCTAGCTGACGCAGGCTTTGACGCAGAACTGAGCGCTCATGCGCCAAGTCCGCCATAGACCTGGCGCAACACTGCGAGTTCATCGAAGACAGTCACATCCTCGATGATCGACCCGCCGCTCAGGCGATAATGCGACACAGCAGATAACAGCAGTTCCCGCCCCGTTGGCGGACCCCAGATGCCAATGCCGCCATGCCGGCCCGCCAGCGCCCAGCGCAGCGCAACGGCCACGTCGCTGCCAGGCAAGGGACGCGCCGCGAAGTGTTCCAGCCGGAAGGATACGTCATGCAGGGCACCCCTGATTTGCATCAGGCAACCGATCCAGTACCCGCGACCGCAGCCCTTGCGATTGGTCGGCCAGCGAACCTCGCAAGCCGGCGATAGCGCTGAGGCGGCATCCCCGAACCGGTCACTGCGCAAGGCGGCGACAAGCATTGCTGCTGGTTTTGCGGCAGGATGGTTCTCTGGAATTGCGACGTCAGCTTGGGCATGAGTTGCGGCAATCCAGTCGGCGCGCCATTGGTGGCGGCTGGGGTCACCAGTCTGGTCTGCCGCGGCCTGCGCCAGGGCAATGGCTGGGGGATCGCCGCCGACCTGCAACACACCCCGCAGATTGTCGCGGACCAGCCATTCCTCGACAATGCGGTTTTCGCGGCACAGGCAGTCGGCAATGGTCATCACACCATTGCCGACCATGGTCGCGGACCCCAGCAGAGGGTCGTCGCCCAAGTGGACCGAGCGGCTGACGATGCGGTGCGAACTGTAGAGGCCAGCCTTGCCATCATCCGACCAGATGACGTCTTCGCCGATCAGCCGACGATCGGGCGTCGACCCCAGCGTCGAGATCGTGTTCTGGACTACCGCTTCGACACCGGTCACTGGCCCGGCGAGCGTGTGAATCTTGCAATCCGCAGCATAGTGCGAACGACACAGACCGACGTTCTTCTGCTCCCAGATACGGTGGGTGCAGCGCAGAATGTAGTCGACGAAGTCACGGTAAACCGGCTCGTAGCCGGTCAGTTCCTGGCGCCGCGGACCTTCCTCCAGAAGTTCGTCCAGCATGCGCCCAGCAGGAGAGCGGACTTCGGGCAATGCATCCCAGCGCATCAGGCGCCGTACTCAAGCGTTGGGCGCCTAATTGTCTCGGGCAGCGACAGCCAGATCATTGCGGCGGCAACAAAGCTGACCGAAGCTAGGCACATTACCGGCGCGAGCCCGAAGGCTTCAGCGAGCGGCGCGGTGATCAAGGGCGCGGTCATGCTGACCAAGCGGCCCCAGTTGAAAATCGACGCTGCGGTAGAGCGTAGGTGGGGCGGATAGAGCTCCGAAAGCCAAGGCCCCCAGGTCGCGCTGCTTGACAGCATCACACCATAGGTAAAGCCGGTCAGTTCCAGCAGCGGCATGCCCATCGGCACAAACAGATAGACCGGGATGATCACTGCCGCGACAATGAACCCCCAGGCGCCCGCCCGCCGTCCGAAGCGGTCGCAGACCTGCCCCCAGATCAGCGCGCCAATCGCAGCACCGATGAATTGCCAGCCAAGTACATCGCCCACCACGGTATCTGGGATCATTCGGACCGTCTTGAGATAGGTCGTCGCCCAGCCGGTAAAGGCCTGATAGGCAAAGAAATTAAGACCAGTCATGGTTGCCAGAAGAATTGTCTGACGAACCACTCCGGGTGCGAAAAGCTCGGTAATAGGGAGGGCGGCCTTGGCCAGGGTCTGGCCGCCAGCCAGACCATCCATCGGCACGAGCTTTCGATCGTCGGGAATGAACAACGGGGCAAACAGCGCCATGCCGAGCGGGACAATGCCGATCCACAGCAGCAACTTCCAGTCGTAGCCGGCCCTAAACGCAGCTGCCGAGAGGAAGCCCAGCGCCGAAACTGCCATGTTGTAAACAAAGAAGACAACACCAGCGATTGTGCCGCGCTTCTCTCGGGCGAAAATGCCCGAATATATGCCCACCGCGATCGGGAACATCGACCCCATAAAAAAGCCCAGATAGGCGCGCTGCATGACCAGCTGGGCATAATCGGTGACAATCAGGGCGGCGAGAATGCCGCTACCGAAACCGATCATCGCAATGCTCAGCGCGTTGCGGCGCCCGATCTTGTCAGCCACTTGGCCCATGACAACCGCGCCGACGAGCGCACCGATCGACTGGATCGTATAAAGTGATCCCGATTCAGTCAGCGTGAGTTGCAAGCTGGCCTTGATGTAAGGCCGCAGAATATCGACCGTATTCCAAGACCAAGCATAGCAGAAATAGGCGACAAGCAAGAAGCCGAGCGCGCCATAGCGCCGCGCGGTTGAGAGGTCGGCGGCGTTGAGCCAGACGGGTTTTGATGGTGCGGCGGCCAACGCTTGTCTCCCCATTCGTGCCCTGCATGCATGAGGATGCATCCGAATGCAAGCCGTCGACCGCCTTTGGGTCAAGGGATGACCACCAGACTAGGTGGTATTGATGTTCAGCCCGTGGCGGGCTGGGAACCTCAGCATTGCAAGCTTCCGGTGCTCACTTACAGAAAGTACGCCGCGCTCCGGGTCTCGCAAATCCGCCATTCGCGCTTCACCACGAACTGAGTCTCAACGCACCCAAAGGTGATCGGTGTGGTCGATCTGCCAAAATGGAGGTCAATCATCACTACGGGCAGGGAGCGGTTTTGGGCTGTGTCGGTCCACTCGAACGTAGCGCAATTGCGCGCCCATGGACCCGCCCGCGCTGTTATCTCAACTTCGCGAGGCCCCACAACGGTTTGCTGTCAGCAACTGCGCGAAGTCGGCGTCTCAGCGCGATTCACCCTCCTGTTCGGGGTACCAGGACACGCCAAAGGGATAAACGGTCTGCGGCGGCTGGCGCGTGTTATCCCTGCTATGGCCGTTGCCAGCGCAAAGACGGACTGCCGTACACCAGTCCACACAGATTGCTATCGACTCACGAGAGTGGTGCCAGCCGCGCCGATGCACCTTCGATCAACCTGCCTGAAAAGGTACGGATTTCGGGTGGAAGATCGGGATCCTCGATCCGTTCCATCAGCATCGATACCGCCGCCTCAGTCATCCGCCGTACCGGCTGGCGGATCGTCGAGAGGCGATAACTGGCCCACATGGCAGGCGCGACGCCATCAAACCCGACAATCGAGAGGTTTTGGGGAACATCAATGCCAAATGTCACCCGCGCGCAATCTATCGCGCCGATTGCCATAAGGTCGTTGGCGCAAATCAACGCGTCGAGCTTGCCATCGGTAAGGGCCATCAGCGACCGCAGTCCCGCAGCGCCGCTGTCATAATCAAACGCGCCCTCTACGATCAGGGCATCGCGGCCATGCTCTCGCAGCCGTTGCTGGGCCCCGCTCACGCGCTGCTGGCTCACATAGGAATCATCAGGGCCGGCGATTATGCCGAAAACCGAATGGCCGGCGGCGACCAGTTGATCGACCAGCTGGCGCTCGCCGCCGACCGAATCACAGCAGACGCTGGGTACTGCTCCGCCCTCGCCGAAGCGGTTATAGAGCACAACCGGCACCCGCCTTCGGGCGAAATAGGTCAGTTGTTCGGGCGACAGCCGGGCTGCAATGATCGCACCGTCGACTCGGTAGCGCCAGACCTGGTCGAGCATTGCATCGGCATCGCTTTCAGCCTGCAATGCAACCATGAGCACACTAATGCCATGATCCGATAGCCTCCGGGTGATCTCGGCGAGGACTTCGGGATAATACAGGTTAGTGAGGCTCGAAATCATCACTGCAACGAGATTCGAGCGCTTGGTGATCAGGCCGGAGGCCATGGCGTTGGGATGATAGCCAAGCTCGTTCGCCGCTGCGAGTACCCGCGCGCGGGTTTTCGGCGAGATGCTTGATCCAGGTCTGAAACACCGCGACACCGCCGACTGCGAAACGCCTGCGCGTTGCGCCACATCATAGGAAGTTGTGGGCTTGGATTCCGTCATTGGTTGCCGACGGGCTTGTTAGGGGATTCCTGCATGGGGAGATGACTGCCCGATCCTGCCGCGGATTTCCAGCAGGTTTGTTGAAACCTCCGATGCGCTGTTGCATCCGCATGCAAAATCTGTCAGCCTGCGGCCGGATCAGCTAAACGACAGGTCGGGCACCGGTGACGCAAAATAGCAAGGCAACACCCGACTCAGCCGACGCGGAAGCTGGAGCCTTGCCTGCTGCGCCCCTGACCGTCAGGCTCAAGTTATCATTTGCCCTGGGCAGCACGGCAGAAGCTGTCACCTTCCAGGCCACCAGCATGTTTCTGCTGCTTTACTACAACCAGGTTCTTGGCGTGTCGCCCGGGCTGGTTGGCCTGGCAATGTCCGCAGGCCTGATGGTCAACGCCGTATTCGAGCCTTTAGTCGGATCCTGGTCGGACCGCGTGCGGACGCGACTGGGGCGCAGGCATCCATTCATGTTTGCCTCGGCACTGCCAATCGCGCTGACATTCTATGCGCTTTACAGCCCGCCGGCTGGGCTGGGGCAAACCGGTCTGCTTGCCTGGCTTACCGTAATGTGGATCCTTCACCAGCAAACAGTTTCGCTTTATGAAGCGCCGCACCTCGCGCTCGGGGGCGAGATGTCCAGCGACTATCTCGAACGCACCAGCATCATGGCTTACGCCACCTTTTTCCTCTGGATCGGCGACGGACTGACTGCATTCATCGCGCTGCGCTATTTCTTCCCGACGACACCCGAATACCTCAATGGCGCGCTCGATCCGTCCAATTATCCGCACTTCGCCTTCTGGATCGCCGCAACGATCCTGCTTCTGCGCCTCTACGCCGCGTGGAGCACGCGTGGGCGCATCCCCTATCTCAGCCAGGCTGATGCCGCGACGCCGAAATTAAGCTTCCGCGAGTTCTGGCGTGACATCGTGCGCGCGCTCGGCAATCGCAAGTATGTCATCCTGTTGTTCGCGCTGCTGTTTTTCTCGCTGATGACCGGCGTACGCAATGGCATCTACATGTACAAGATGACCTACTTCTGGCAGATGACCAACGACGACATATCGTGGTTCATCATC
>JANLSP010000674.1:0-3272 GCA_031362485.1 Novosphingobium sp. | reverse complement strand
GCCGCGCTGGCGGGCAGGCCCTGAGCCAGCACGACAGTCTTGAGCTGGGTGGTCGCCAGAGTGAACGGCAGGTTCACCAGGAATATCGCTGCAAGCATGATCCAGAACACCGGGTTGGTGAGGATCGCGCGGTAGACGCCTTCGCGCGGGGCTGCCCCGGATGCCTGATCGATAGCCGCTTCTTGCTTGCGCGAGGGCAGCAACAGCAGGGTGAGCACTGCGCAAACTGCGCAGAAAGCCGCCACAACCATATAGCCGGCGCGCCAGCCTTCGGTCTCGACGTAAGCTGAAATCAGGGGGCTGAAGAGCGCCGCGACCAGCGGCGGGCTCGATCCCACGATGCCGAGCGCCAGCCCGCGCCGCGCCGAAAAGGCCCCGGCCACGATGCGCGAATAGACCGTTGAAGTGGTGGTGGAACCGATCACGATCTGGGCGATGTAGATCGCGAGATAGGTTCCGATGCTGCCGTCCATCATGGCGATCGCGACGAGGAACATCGGAAAAGTGAGCGCGCCGATCGCGGCGACCCGGCGCACCCCAAACCGGTCTGCAAGCCGCCCGGCGACCGGCGTGCAGAATACGATCAGCATCTGCACTGTGCCAAGGCTCGCCCACTGTGACAGCGTCCAGCCGAGGTCCTTCATGAAATAGGGGGCGAAAATGCTCAGGATGTAGCTGTTGAGCGACAGAGCCGAACCCATGCCGATGAAACTGCCCAGCAGCGGCCGCCAATGCCGCCGGAACTCGCTGAAATCTGCCATGATCCTCCCCGGCTTTACAAGTGGCGGCTATCGGGCGGCGCAAGGCGCGGGGCAAGTGTTATCCTTGACTTTCGGCCGGTCCCAGCCTAGCTGCCCCGCTTCCCCGAGGATTCTCGTTTGTTTCGGAGTGCCCCATGGCGCGCGTTACCGTTGAAGATTGCGTCGACAAGATTCCCAACCGCTTCGATCTCGTTCTGCTTGCTGCGCAGCGCGCACGCGAGATTTCGGGCGGTGCCGAACTGACGATCGACCGCGACCGTGACAAGAACCCGGTGGTTGCGTTGCGTGAAATCGCCGAAGAAACCGTGCGTCCGGCCTATCTCAAGGAAGCCGTGGTCAGCTCACTGCAGCGCGTCCTGACTGACGATGATGACGAGGTCGATGACATCGGCTCGCTCAGCCAGTCCGCCGAAGCGCTGCGGATCACCGCGGCGGCGCCGGTGCGCAACACCTCGCTCGGCGGCGACTACGAGGGCTAGGTCCCGGGTTTGGCCAGCCACGAAAACTGTGGCTGGGCGAACACCTTATCACCCAGATAGCGTGCGCCGGCTCTGGTCAGGTGCTTGCGGTCCTGGCTGATCAGTTTGCGTTCCGGCGTGAACACAGGGACTGTGCCCGTGCCGTTATCGAGCAAAGCGAACAGATCGACATAATAACGGGCCGGGATCATGGCGCGCGCTGCTGCATTGGCCTTGGTCGCATCGGCGAGCGGCTTCGCACGAAAGCCATAGCGCTGTGGCTCAGGCAGCAACATCACGGCGTTGTTGTTGTAGCCGAACTGCTTGGACCCCAAAACTACGATATGGCGGACCTGCAGCGCTTCGAGCATGGCAATCTGTTCGAGGACGCATGGCGCGTTGGCTGCGCTGACGCCTGAGCCAATAACGACTGCCCCCGCCTCGCGCATGCGGGCGATCACATCGGCTGGCAGAGGCTCGCAGTCCTGGACCGGGGCGTAACTGAGGTTGATGCCGGCGAATGCTCCCGTCTCCTGCCCCATGTTGATGAAATCACGCGCGAAGCTGTTGCCCAGCACGAGCAGATTTCGCCGCCGCTCGCCGGCGGCAAAGGCGCGGCCCGCGAAGCGCATAGGGTCCTTGTTGTAGCTCTCTGTCAATCGCAAGGTCATGGCCTTGTCGCCGTCCATGTAGCCGGCCCATGCACGTAGCCCGCCAGTGACGTGAAGCAGCATTCCGCAGGCGACCACCAGCGCCAGCAAGCCGGCGCACAGCCGCAATACCTGGCGGTTTGATGTCCGTGCCGCATCGCGAAATGGCAGTTCGACAAAGCGCCACGAGAGCCATGCCAGCAGCAGGCAGAGCGGAATCGTTGACGCAAGCAAAGCAGGCGGGGCCGGCTCGAGCCTGGCAATTCGCACGAAAGCGAAGACCGGCGCGTGATAGAGATAGGCGCTGTAACTGATCAGCCCGAGGCCGACCATCGGACGGGCGGCCAGCAGCCGGCCAGCGCCGCGCCGGTCCGCAAAAGTAAGCACCAGACACGTGCCGCTGATCGGCATCAGCGTCTCCCAACCGGGCAGATTTAGGTCGCTGGAAAGGCAGATCAGGCCGGTCAGCACCGCGGCAAGGCCTGTCGCCGCGAGCCCTCGACGCAAACGCGGACCGGTCCGTGCCAGCAGCGCCGGCCGAGCCAAGGCGGCCATTCCGCCCAGACCCAGCTCCCAGAAGCGCGAGGGAAGCAGGAAGAAGTTGGCTTCCTGGTAAGTCCAGCGCAGATATTCGCAGATGCCAAGGCTCAGCGCACCAGCCGCAGCGAGAACCGCGAAAGCACCTCGCGGCCCCCACCAGCGCACCGAGAGCATCAACAGCAGCGGTACCACAACATAGTACTGCTCCTCGACACCCAAGCTCCATGTGTGGAGCAAGGGCTTGAACAGCGCTTCGAGCTTGAAATAGCCCGAGGTCAGCCAAAGCAACACGTTGTTTAGCGACACCGCGGTGGCGACCAGCGACTGGCCATAGTTCTCAAGGTCTTCGGGGATCATCAGCGCCCAGGCGAACGGCAGCGTGACCAGACACATCACCAACAGCGCCGGCAGGATCCGCCGGATCCGCCGCATGTAAAAGTGCCCGAGTTCGAAACGTCCGTCTTCGCAGCCGCGCACGACGATGCCGGTGATGAGGAAGCCGCTGATCGCAAAGAACACGTCGACGCCGAGATAGCCACCGGCAAGCCATGGCACGCCGGCATGGAACAGCATCGCCGCCAGCACGGCGATGGCGCGCAAGCCATCTATTTCAGGGCGATAAGCCTCATCGCCATGCACTTGGCCTAAACCTGCAACCATCCAGCCGCAGATCGCACGGGCAGCTTAGGCTGACAAGTCAGGCCTCCTGCGGCGCGGCTCCCGGACCGGAAAAGCGTTTGCCCGACTTGGGGATCGCCGAGCCGCGCACTGGCGTGGTTGCCGCAGTGCCCTTGGGCGCCTCGGGTCGGTCGATCTTGCCGCTGTCGAGCAGTTCCTTGATCTCGTCGCCGGTCAGCGTCTCG
>JANLSP010000166.1:0-19995 GCA_031362485.1 Novosphingobium sp. | reverse complement strand
ATCAGCACACCGGATGCTACGATCATGAACGCTCGGCGCAACCCATACGCTGCCGCTGGTCGGCCCTCTCGAGAGCTGGCAATTGGCATTCATGGTCGTCAGTTTGTCCGGACCGTTGCTGCTCGTCGCCTTGAGCGCGCTTCGCGAACCCAAGCGCCAAGAAGTGATGGGCGACATGGACGGACCGTCGGAGCCCATGCTTTAACTCCTGCGCAAGCACTGGCTTGTCTTGTCGCTTTTGGTGGCCGGATATTCGCTGCTTGGCCTTGCTATCGCTGTATACCTTGTTTGGACGCCAGCTTTTCTGATCCGCTCTTATGGTTGGGCGATTGGACGGGTGGACGTCGTTTTCGGTTCTATCGTGCTTGTATGCAGCTCCGGTGGTGTTCTGGCTGGTGGCTGGTGGATGGTTTGACTGGCCGCTTGACCAAGACGGGGCGCAAAGACGGAATCTTGAGAGTGGCGATCGTCGGCGGGGCCAACCGCTATCCGTTTGCTCTGGCGGCCCCATTCGAACAAAATTGGCGCGAATGCGGCAGTATGCTGGCTTTGGCATGCAGCGCTTTTGGCTCTTACTGGCAGCCTTGCCAAGCCGGTCGCACGTGATTAATCACTTGCACAACCGGACTTTTGGCCATAATCGGACAGTAGGGTATGACTATGCAAGTGATTCGACTATCGAATCGGATCACATTCACCTTGGGAGGGGCTTATGAAAATGAAATTCCTGCAGGCATCATCCGTGCTAGCCTTGCTTGGCTTTGGCCTTTTGCTGCCAGCGGTTGCTGAAGCGCAGACGAGTCCGGCCGAGCAATCAAACCTCGAAGACATCATCGTTACCGCACAGAAGCGCGCCGAAAACGTTCAGGACGCGCCGCTCGCAATTTCTGCCGTTTCCGGAGCGACTTTGGCCAAGGACCGCGTAACCTCGATTACCGACCTTGCCCAAACCATGACGGGTATCTCCTTCACCGCCAACTCGCCGCAAGCCAACGAGATCAATATCCGCGGCGTTGTGAACACCCGCCTGACTGGCCCAACGGCCGATCAGTCCGTTTCGACTTTCGTTGATGACGTCTATGTGGCCCGCTCGGGCATTCTCAACACCGCATTCTACGATGTCGCCCGGATCGAAGTTGTCCGCGGGCCGCAGGGTGTGTTGCTGGGCAAGAACGTCGCTGGCGGCGCGGTCAATGTTATCAGCAACAAGCCCACCCAGGAGAACTCAGGCGCCGTTACCGCCTCAATCGGCAATTATGACCTTCGGCAATTCAGCGGGTACATCAACGGGGCGCTCTCCAAGGATTTTTCCGGACGCATTTCCTTCCAGTCGATCAACCATTCGGGTTACGCGAAGGATCTGCTCCACAAAGTTGATGTGGAAAACCTGGACTCGATCCAGGCGCGCGTCCAGCTGGCCTACGAGCCCGCCGATTCCGGCTTCAAGGCATTGCTTATTGCCGATTATTCGAGAACACGTGACGACGGCATCAACCGGGTCGGCATAGTCAGCCCGACCAGCCCCGCCGGGCCGACAATCTGGTCAGGCACTCGCGCGTTAATTAACGCGCGGCTGGGTAGAACTCTTGGACCGCGCGAAAGCTATCCTGTGTGGCCCAAGTTTCTGGGTGACGCTGCCCCATCGCCGCAGCTGGCGACCCGCGACAATTACAGCATTATCCTGAAACTGGAGCAGGAACTGGGGCAATCGATGAAGCTTTCGAGCATCACCGGCTACCGTGAAAACAAGTCCTATACGCTCTATGATCAGACCGGTCTTGGGCCAGACAATGGCTTTAACCTGACGCCGGCTGAACTTGCCAGCGTTGGCTCAAGTCTGCTCTTCGCCGAACCGGTCAATTTCCGTGAAACGGGCAATTTTTTCACCCAGGAACTGCGGCTCCAGTCCACGAACAGTGACAGCAAGCTTAGCTGGATCATTGGGGCATTCTATTTAAAGTCCAACGTCACGCAGCGCAATCGGTTCTGGGGTGAATCGCTTGTTTTGCCGACACTTAGTGGCGAATCGCATTGGATTGATGCCGGCCAGAATGAAGATCAGGCGGTCTTTGCTCAGCTTGGTTACAAGCTGACCGACACGCTGAAGCTGGATGCCGGCATTCGCTATACGCACGATCGCAAGAGCGGTAACCAGCAGGGCATCGTCGTAGCTACCGGCGACCGCTACAATCCGGCCGACCTGGCGCCGCTTACCCCGCTTACTGTCAACTTCAACACGCCCTATGGAAAGTCGTGGTCGGCCTGGACCCCTCAGGCAACGTTGAGCTGGACGCCCAACGATGACATGATGGCCTATGCCACCGTCTCGCGCGGCTTCAAGGGCGGCGGCTTCCAGAACAATGCTTCCAGGGATGTCGCGGCCTTCACCGCGTATGAACCTGAGAACGTGACGAACTATGAAGTCGGCTTCAAGGCGGAGCTTTTCGATCGGACAGTCCGTTGGAACTCAGCTCTGTTCTTGATGAAATACAAGAATCTTCAGGTTCAACAGACCCTGGCCTCCTGCCTGTGCAATGTCATCAGCAACGCGGCCAGTGCGACGATCAAGGGCATCGAGACCGATCTTCAGATTGCCCCATCCAAGCATTTCCGCGCGTGGCTCAGTGGTACTTATCTCGACCCGACCTACGACAATTTCACTTTTGCTGGCGTGAACAACACCGGCAACAAGTTGCAGCGCACCCCCAAGTATCAGTTCGCTGTCGGCGCCGAAGCGTCAGTGGGTTCGGGGGAATGGGAAGATGCCCTGACTGTCCGACTGGCCTATCGCTATCAAGGCAGAATGCCCTGGGCGCCCGAGAACACCACCTGGGAAGAAGGCTATGGCACGCTTGATGGCCGCGTGACACTTGGCTTGCCTGACAAGGCCTGGAGCCTGTCGGTTTTCGCCAAGAACCTTACAGACACGCTCTACCGCACGAACATCATCGTCTTCTTCCACGATGAAATGTCATCCTATGCGCCGCCACGGACGTTTGGTCTGGAACTCGGCGCCAAGTTCTGATGCCATGCGCCGCCGGGGGCAATGCTCCCCGGCGTTGCCTGTCAAACTGCAAGGAACAAAGCCATGAGCAAGCAGCCTATATCAGTTACAAGCCGCCGCTCTGTGATTGCCGCTGCGGGAGTAGCGGCTTTGGCCAGCGCCAGTCCGGCGATCGCCGGCAGGCAGAGGAGGGGCAGCATGCTCCAGGTTCTGAAAGCAATTATCGAAGGGTGGCATAACCACGATGTGGAAGCGGTGCTTGCGCATGTGACCGATGATATCGTCTGGCGAAACACCAGCGGCTACCGGCCGGCGGTGAGGGGCAAAGCGGCCATGCGTGCGGTGTTGCAGACGATGGCGCCGGTGATCGAGACCAGCGCCTGGCGGATGTTCGATGCTGCCGAATTGCATGATCGGATATTCGTCGAAGGCGTCGACGAGTTCTGGACCAAGTCGGGAAATCACATCGTCATCCCCTATGCCGGCGTCTTTGTCTTCCGGGGACGCAAGGTGAGCGAATGGCGCGAATACTACGACGGACGCATCAGCGCCGAAATGAAGAATGGCGCGCCGCTGACTGATGAGCTCAAAGAGATGATCGCAAGACCAGCGATCTGACTAGAGCGACGAAACCTACGGTGACGACCGCCAGGCAGCCTTGGCCATCGATACCGCCAGACCGTGTGGATCACGTGCGCTGAAGGCACGAACCTCCACCGCATGAGGGTCCGTATCGTGTTCATCAATCTTGTGGCGAACGGCAATCAATCCCGCACGGGCAATGTCACCCGGCGCTGCTTTGATCCGGCCGGTGATATGGTCCGACATGCGCGTATCGGTCGAGCCGACGATCAGCGCCGTGACATGAGTGCCCTGAGGGGCGAGTTCGGCCCGCAGGCTGGTGGAGGCTGCGCGTGCGGCAAATTTTGACGGGCTGTAGCCCCCCATCACCGGCACTGCGACGATGCCGGCCACCGACAGAACATTAACCACTGCACCCCCGCCATTGGCTTTGAGCACTGGGGCAAACGCACGCACCATGGAGACCATTCCGATGTAATTCGTCTCAATCTCGGCGCGCAACGCGCTGAGGTCTGGAGCGTTCATCAGCGTTGTCATGCCATAGGAGCCAGCATTGTTGATCAGCAGGTTCACGTCGCTGCATCTCGCCGCCGCCGCAGCAACCTGATCCTCATGTGTCACGTCAAGCCCAATCGCCACAAGCCGTCCAGGATCGCGAGCTGCCGCAGCCTCCGCATCGGCGAGCCTGCGTGAGGCAATATAGACGCGGGCGGCGCCCTGTTCGAGCAACTCATCAACAAAGCTTTCGCCGATTCCCCGGTTTGCCCCTGTCACCAGGGCAACGCATCCTTTGATATTCATGGCTCTTCCTCTTGAAGCTTAAGGCCGATGGTGGCGCTGGCGTACAGGTCCGCGAATGCCGCTTCGGCGTCAGAATAGCTGCGTGCCCCGGTCATGTCAGATATTGCATGGTCGTTCTGGGCGCACCATTCGGGGGTGGCATCAACATTCCCCAGTCCGATCGATTCAAGCGCCTTGGCGCGGCGAAACCAGCCCGCGCCGGCGATCCAGATTCCACCGGTTTCAGTGCAGGCGCTACTCGTCAGCCATATTGCCGCCGGCGCGGCATTCATCGACGCAAGGAGCGGATCGGCCACAGCTGTCTCGCCGGCGGTCATGGCGGTCGCGGCATATGGCATCAGCACATTCACGCCTACCTTTGCCCGGCGCAGCTCGGCGGCCAGCGACAATGCATAGCCATTTAACGCCCCCTTCGATGCCGCATAGGCAGCCCTTCCGCGAAGTCCATGCAGCCCGGCGGTCGATGAAACGAACAGGATACGCGGATGCGGTGCCTCAAGCAGACGGGGTAACGCGGCACGAACCAGTGCCGTATTGGCGTGGAAGTTTGTCTCCATCACCGAGCGGATGATCGAATCATCGAGGTCAATCACCTTGGCCGCTGCGCCGTTTATGCCCGCATTGAGGATCAGTACGTCGAGCCGACCGAAAGCTGCAAGTGCCGCACCGACTATGGTCTCCGCAGCCCCAGGGGCGTCAACTGAATGCAGATCGGCCACAACGTCCGCACCCTGGCTTCGCAGCGCCTGCGCCAGAACCTCTGCAGACGGCTCACCTGCGCCAAGATGGCGATTGTTGACGATTACCCGGGCACCGCGACTTGCCCAGGCAGAGGCAAATGCAGCGCCCAGTCCCTTGCCGGCACCAGTTACGATAACACTCCGGCCGAAGTCTGCCGAACGCGCAATATCGCGAACGCCTATGGGTTCACTTGCCGGGCGCAAATGGCTCATCAGAACTAGTGGGCGGCAGCTGGCCGGGGAGCCTCTGGAGGCAGTCCCATCGCCGCGATCAGCTCGGCGCGATCATAGTATTCCCGCCATTCCTTGATCTTGTCGCCTTCGACCACCAGCACACCAACGACCGGAACCTTGCCTGCGTGGCCGTTATAGACGAATTCGTCGACCCGCTCGATGACCACAACGTCGCCAATCCGGCCAATGTTACGGATATGCAATGTAATGGATGAAATCCCGGCGCCCATCGCAGAGATTCGCGCACTGATCGTCTTGCGGCCCACAACTGGCTCGATCATCATTGAATGAAGTATGCCGTCCTCGGTGAACAAGTCACCGACGCGCTGCCAGTTGCGCGTATTCCAGGCGTCAATCATGTTCTGGACAACGACAATCTTGGGATCTGTGTTCACGCGTCTCTCCTGTCCACGGTGCGCGCCTGAACCCGGCGCTGAAGTCGTCGCAGCCGATTGGGTAACCACCCCGCCAGCCAGCAGGATGCCGACTGTAATCTGTTTCAGCCAATGCGCCATCGATCGCTCCTCGTGTTCCGGCAGGCCAATTTGCCGCTTCGGAAGTGACTTTCATAAAACAACTGACACATTTCACCAAGTTCGATATGCAGGCAGCCAACAGGAGAAATAGCGTATGATCCGGGCCATCCAATGGGCAACCGGTTCGATGGGACGGACGTCGCTGCGACGCATTATTGACCATCCGGACCTCGAACTTGCTGGCGTCTATGTTTATGGCAAGCGCAAGCACGGGGTTGATGCAGGTCAATTGGCACGGCGGACCGATACCGGCATTCTCGCGACAAATGATGTGGACGCAATCCTGGCAACAGACGCAGATGTCGTGTTGCATATGGCGCGCATAACCCTGCCTTATGACGCACTGGTTGATGATGTCGTGCGCTTGCTCGAATCGGGCAAGAACGTCGTTTCCACCGCAGGCTTCCACTGGCCCGCAGCGCAAGGAGCGGAATATACCGGGCGCTTGCAAGCGGCTTGCTTGGCAGGCGGAACGACGCTGGCCGGTGTCGGGGTAAACCCGGGCCTGATCGTAGAGCGGATCGCACTTGCGGCGACTGCCTTGTGTGCGGATCTTCAGAAGATCGATGTGCAGGAAACCGTCGATGCCTCGGCGATGGCTTCGCCGGAGTTTGTTTTCGGGCTGATGGGGCTTGGGACCAATCCTGCGCAAAATGACATTCGCCAGGGGCCGCTGGCTGAGCTCTACACCGCACTGTTCAGTGAGGTTCTATATTTTTCGGCGCATGCGATGGGCACTAAAGTTGAAAGAATCGTGCCCGGTCATCAACTGATCCTGGCGCCAGCCGACATGGTCATCGCCGCCGGACCGATCGGCCGCGGCACAGTTGCCGCAACCCGGTGGTGTTGGACAGCGGAAATGGCGAACGGGGTAGCCCTGTCCCTGTCGATTCTGTGGACCGCCGATCTTGCGCTCCATGGCGCTACCGATGCCGGCCATTGGACCATCGACATCACCGGGCGGCCCAATGTCCGGATGCGTCTTGATATCAGCGAGGCCGATCCAGCCGCCCCGCCATCGCGGGCCTTATCTGATGCAACGGTCGCTGTAGCGATCCGCGCGATTCCCGATGTCGTCGCTGCGCCGCCGGGCTTGTTTGCCTACCAACCCCCGGCCGCTTGGCGGGCAAATCTCATCTGAATGCGGCACGGTGGGACAAGCGCAATCGGGATCGCCGCAGCTGAATTGCAACCAGGAAAGCCAGAGTATGACTGAACAGGAAATCCTCGACTTCGCCGAGAAATTTGTCAGCGCTATCCAGAGCGGCGATGTCGCAACGGTGCGTGCCTGTTATGCCCCCGATGCAAAGCTGTGGCACAACACTGACAATATCGAACAGACCGTGGACCAGAACATGGCGGTGCTCGACTGGTTCATCGCCAATCTGCCCGATCGCAACTACCGTGTCGTGCGCCGCGAAGCGCTGAAGGATGGCTTTCTGCAGCAGCACGTGCTTGAGGCAAGCCTGCCCGATGGCACGCCCTGGAAGATGTCCGCCTGTGTCGTTATCCGAATGGAAAATGGCGTCATCGCCCGACTCGACGAATACATGGACTCCGCAGAGAGCAAAGCATTGCGGGCATTTGGGCGTTAGCTGCGCTTTGGAAACCACGGAAGAAATCCGGAAGTTCGGCGCACATAATCCTCATACCCGGGCTTTTTCCGCTTCATCCGTCCTTCAATGGTCGGCGCGCCCGACCATTTTGTCAGCGTCCAGGTAAGCAGAATCGGCCCCGGCAGCGCCCACAGGCCAGTCGAAGTCTCTGCCGCGATCAGGTAAAGGCCCCACCATGCGCAGGCATCGCCAAAATAGTTGGGGTGGCGGGTATAGCGCCACAGGCCGCGATCCATGACCAGGCCCTGGTTGGCAGTTTCAGCCTTGAACCTGGACAATTGCCAATCGCCAATCGATTCAAAGGCGATTCCTATTATCGCCACAGCCGCGCCGAGATAGCCGATGAGCCCAATCGGCGGCGAATTATCGATTTGCCCAAGCTGCACCGGCAAGCAAACGATGAACAGCAGCGGCGCCTGAACCAGATAGACCATCTGCAGCGACGATCGGGCAAAGCCCCAGCCTTTTGCCGTTTGGACCTTGCCCAACATCGTCTGATAGCGGCGGTCTGGTCCGTGACTTCTCCAGCGGCGCAGCATGTAGATGCCAAGGCGCAATCCCCAGGCCGCGCACAACACGAGCAGCAGCAGCTTGCGATCAGGAACACCGCTCGATTGTGCGTAGGTCGTCAGCGCCATGAGGACCATGCCGAGCGCCCAAAAGCTGTCAACCGGCGTAACATCGCGGGTTTTGAGGCTGATCATCCACAACACCGCGAAGCAGGCGATCAAAATTGCAGCATTGGTGGCCAGAAGATTGACAAGTGTCATGGCGTTTCCCCCGAAGATTTGTTCAGACAATGCCAATGTCGGAATCAGGATTGGCAGCATATAGTTTTGCGATAATTTCAGGGCGGTGATTGATCACGGCACGTCGGTTGATCGTTCCCTTGTCCGAAATTTCATGGGCACCCGCACTGGGTGGCTGGTCAAGCAGTGCGACGCGGCGGATGGTTGCCGAACCACCCTGCTGGCCGCGGTTAAATTCACGCAGTCTGATGACGATCTCTTCCAGCAGACCAGCCGAAAGTTCAGCCGCCGGCCAGGCCATCAGGGTCAGAAATTCCCGGCTATCGTCGCACAGCACGATTTCACTCACCAACGGAGCCAGCGCTCTGAGCAAGGCCTCTCGCAGCTGGCCGCCATAGACCCATGTGCCGTTCGAAAGCTTGAATTCCTCCGCCTGACGTCCGGCAAATGCCAGTCCCGCTTCGGGCTTGCCGGCATCATGAAACACCGCGAGGTCACCGGTTCGCAGAAAGCCCTCGTCGTCGAACACTTCGGCGTTCTTTTCTGGCTCGTCGAGATAGCCACGCATCACGTTGGGGCCGCGCAGGCGCACCTCATAGCGGGTATCCTGCGGCACCAGCTTTACTTCAAGCTCCGGCGTCGGCAGGCCAATCCCGACCTGCTCGGTTGGGAAATGGATCACCATGCAGCCTGTCACTGTCTCGGTCATGCCATAGCCGGTGGTCATGTGGATGCGGTGGCCGGTCTCCGCAACGGCAAATTCCTGCAGCCGATCAAAGACATGCTGCGGAAGCCCGGCACCGCCATAAAGCATAAGGCGCATCCTGCTGAAAAAGGTGCGGCGCAGCGCCTCGTCATGCTCCATAGCTTCGACAAGCATGGCATAGCCGAGCGGCACGTTGCTGAAATAGGCAATCGGAATTTCGCGCAGGTTGCGGATTGTTTCGTCGAACAGCCCCGGAACCGGCTTTCCGCCATCGACGTGGAGCGTGCCTCCTTGCAAAAGGGTGGAACGAAGCACCGACGCACCTGCGGCATGATGCCAGGGCAACCAATCCACGATCACCCCGCCCCAATCGGCAGCCTGGCCGATTGCAATCAAACCTTGCTGGCCGCACGCTGCAGTCGCAGCCATCGACTGCGGGACGACCTTGGGCAGACCGGTCGAACCCGACGTAAGCATGTAAGACACGATATTTTCGGGGTCGATCGCAGCGATTGCCTGGGCGACAGCGTCGGTCGGCTGGGTCGCGAGCATTGCCGACAAGGGGGTAGCCTTGCGGTTGAAAAGGCTTGTGTCGGGAGTAACAATGGCAATGTCATCACCAGCACAAGCCGCGACAGCTTCCGCCAGTTTTGGCTGGCTATCGACAAAAATCAACGCGGGCCGCGTTTTGGCGATGACATGCCGTAAACGTGCATGATCTCCTCCCGTAAGGCCAATGGCAGTGCTTGCCGGACACAGGATCACGCCGGAAGCATAGGCAGCGAAGGTCAGGGTGGCTGCGGTAACCCCGTTGGGTGTCAGCATCAGCATCGCGCGGCCACGGGGCACGTTTTCAATCAGCCACTGCGTTGCGGCATCGACCGACTGTTTGAGCTCCGCATAGCTCGTAAATTCCCAATTGCCGTCAGAATTGCGAACCCCCAGCGCAGGTTTGTCACCACAGCGGGCAGCCGTTTGGGCAAAGGCGAGCGGCAAATTGGCTTCGTAATGGCCAAGCGCGACGCGGCTGCGCAATATGACCGTCCCGTCATCGCGGCTTTCGACATTGAGCGCGACCGGCATGAACTCGGCCCCGCGAAATGGCGCGTCGCGGAAGCTGGCGTGAGATGCGATGGCCATGATCTGATTACTCAATTGGTTCCCCGGATGAACAGTAGTTTGGAATGCAGTAATCGCACTAGTCCTGCTGGAATGATCCGCTGCCATTCGAAATCTCAAAGCGAGCGTTGGAAAGGTCAACTGGTTCGTGGCATTCGCTGCATCTGATCGACAATTCCAGCGCGTGGCCGCAAGGGTTATGCGTCAGGAGGAGCGGTGGTCCGTTTGCGTCAGAAAACCAGCTATCTCCCCAGTTCAACAGCGTCAGCATGACGGGATAGAGGTCGCGTCCCTTCTCCGTCAGCCGATATTCAAAACGGCCCTGGTGGGACGAATAAAGCTTGGGTTTCAGAATGCCTTGCGTCAGCAGGCGATCGATCCGGTCCGACAAGATATTCGTCGCCATTAATGTGTCGCGCTGGATATCATCGTAGCGATAGATGCCGGTAAAACAGGCCCGCACGACCAGTGTTGCCCAGCGATCACCAAAAAGCTCGATCGCCGAATCGACCATCACGAACGCGTCGCGCCTGGCGCTTGCTGCCGCAGTCTGCTTGCGGCGCCTCTGATAATCCGGTGTTATTTGGGACAATCCCGGACCTGGTTTCCAACTGACTTCTCGAGGGTCGATTTCAACGCCGCAAGCACTACATGCCGGTGTGGGTTCCATCGCATGGCCGCAACTGCGATGGACCAGTCGCACCCTGAAGCCGCGCCGAGTTGGCTCCCAGCGGTGCTGCCATCTGAGCATCATCAAGGCCGTTGGAAACAGTTCGCGGCCCATCGGCTGCAGCTTGTAGACCTTGCGGCGTCCGCCCTCGACCGCTTCCTTCGAGAAAATCCCGGCTTCAACAAGTCGCGCTAGCCGGCCACTGATGACCGACCGTGCCAGGCGGGTCTGCACAACAAATTCTTCGAACCGATTGGCACCCAGAAAAGCACGCTCCATGATCAGCAGGACTGGAACGTCGCCTACAACCTCCAATGCTCGCCAGATCGAGCATGCCCGGATAGTGCTGATCTCCATTGGTCGTGGTTCTTTTATCTTCGTTTCACAGGTTGCATCAGCCGGTCGGCGACAGCCTGATACGCAGGCAGCGATATCGGGTCAAAATTTGCATTCGCGGCTTTTGGATTGGATGCAAAGCGCACAAGCACCATCTCGGCCGCCGGATCAATGTAGATCGTCTGGCCATAGATTCCACGCGCGCTGAATGCGCCGTCGCGGTTGTGGCTGACCCACCATTGGCTGCGATAACTCCAATTTTGCAGCAGGGTATAGCCAGCCTTGGCAAAATCAGCCTGGCTTGCCCCTCCACGGATCGACGCCACTACGCGCGGCGGAACGATTTGTTGCCCGTTGAACCGACCGTTTAAACGCAACATTTCACCAAACCGCGCCGCATCGCGCAGGGTCATGTTCATCCCGCCACCTGCCACAGCCGCCCCGCTCGAATCGACGACAAAGTCGGCATCGTGTTCCGTTCCCAGCTTTGACCAAATCCGCTCGCTCAAAAGATCGGGCAAGGGTTTGTTCGTGACGCGCGAAAGCAGCAGCGCCAGCACTTCCGTATTGACAGTGCGATATGTGAACTGGGCGCCGTGGGCACCTGATTTCGGGATGGTTCTGACGAATTCGAAAGTGCTGCCGGGGCCGGTGTAACCCGCCGGCCGGGGAGCGGCGCCCGCCGCCCAAGCGTAGTTTACGACCTGCGCCTTGGGATCTGAATAGTTTTCCGAATAATCGAGTCCGGTTGTCATATCGAGGACTTGCCTGACTGTCGCGTCGCCAAAGCCGCTTGCCGCAAGCTCAGGTACGTAGCGAGATATCAGGGCGTTCTCATCCAGCTTGCCTTCGGCAATAAGCATCTCTGCCAGGGTCCCCGAAAAGGACTTCGAAACTGAAAATGCAATGTGGGGAACATCGCCATTCATTACCCCCGCGTATCGCTCGTACACAATCCGGCCACGATGCAGAACGATTACAGCGTCACCATAAACGGCCTCGAATGCCTGCGCCCAGGTCATTAGGCTCTGCCCGCCAAGCGGGGTAAAGGTGACCTCGTCCAGGTCGCCGCGCAGAGCCTTGGGCAGGACCGAAACCGGACCTCTCCCTCGCGTTACCCTGGCTGTCGGGAAAAGCTGGCGATAGTGGGCAAACGCCCACCGCGTTTGGGGGAAACGGCTGAAAGACCCGTCTTCGAACCTGATGACTTTTTCGGGCGGAGGTGGACTGCCTTGCATCCAGCCCAAGGCAACCGGATCTGACTCTTTCGGACTTGATACGGACTCAATCGGTTGCTGAATTTGGGCCAACGCGCTGGTCGAGAAGAAAGCTGCTGTGGCAGATAGACTTACCGCCGAGCCAACGATAGCCTGGACCATGTGATTCATGCCCTTGCAGTGACTTGATCGCGGCCCCGCAGACTTTTCAAATCGAGAGCCCAATGCCCGCAGGTTGGCGCCCTTTCCGAAAGCTGAAAAGGCCATATTGACCACTCCCCGTAAGATCGAGCCAAGCCGCTCACGAATTTTCTTGCGCATTGACAGCTATGCAATCAAGTATTTTTATGCAAGTTATATTCGTGTTAATGCCCCTAGCGAGGATAAGATGCGTCTCGACACGGTTCTGCGCCAAAATCTCAGGCTTCCGGCCATTGCTGCGCCGATGTTCCTTGTGTCGGGCCCCGAGATGGTGATCGCTGCTTGCAAGGCGGGGATTATTGGCTCTTTTCCGACTCCGAATGCGCGAACTCCCGAAATCCTCGAAGATTGGATGGAGCAAATCACCGCAGCGTTGGCAAGCGATCCCTTGGCCGCGTGCTGGGCTGCCAATCTGGTCGTCCATCCATCGAATGGTCGCCTCCAGGCCGATCTGGCCTGCGTTCTGCGGCATAAGCCGCCATTGGTCATTACTGCGCTGGGCAGTCCCGCGCGAGTGATCGAAGCGGTGCATAGTTATGGTGGGCGGGTCTTCGCCGATGTTAATTCGGTTGGCTTTGCCCGCAAGGCGGCGGCGGCAGGTGTCGATGGTCTGGTGCTGGTGGCATCGGGGGCAGGCGGCCATACCGGAGCCACTGTGGGTTTCGCCTTTGTCGAGGAAGTGCGACAGTTCTGGCACGGCCCAATCGTGCTGGGCGGTGGAATCTCAACCGGTCAGGCAATCCGTGCCGCCGAATTGCTTGGCGCAGATCTGGCTTATCTCGGAACGGCGCTGATCGCCTGCGACGAGAGCTTTGCTGAACCGGCCTACAAGGATATGGTGGTTGGCGCCGGAGCAGAGGACATCGTCCCGTCCAGGGGGATCACTGGCGTCACCGCCAACTGGCTCAGACCCAGCCTGATTGCCGCTGGCTATGATCCGGCCAACATGCCCGAAGACAAGAAGCCCAATTTTGAAAATGCGCAGGACGATGCCAAGGCCTGGAAAAACGTCTGGTCCGCTGGCCAGGGAGTCGGCGCGGTGCGTGAGCGCTCGCCGCTGGCAACGATCGTCGCGCGCCTCAGCAGCGAATATGCCGATGCTGTAATTTATCCCGCTTTTGCCGCATAGGAGTGAAGCTGTGCCTGCCACGCTAGTCGATACGGTCAAATCCACCGTCAAGCCGAACGATCATCCCTATATGAAGGGTGCATGGCGCCCGACCTACAACGAATGGGATGCGATGTTTGCCAACGGCGACATCGAAGTTATCGGGACGATCCCTGATGACATCGACGGCGTCTATATCCGCACCGGCGAGAACCAGATCCACGAACCGATCGGACGCTATCATGTGTTTGATGGCGATGGCTTTATCCATGCCATGTCGTTCAAAGGCGGCAAGGCCAGCTATCGCAGCCGGTTTGTCCGCACCAAGGGCTTCCAGGCCGAACAGGAAGCAGGCCGCTCACTTTGGGCCGGGCTGATGGAGCCGCCGCACAAATCCACTCGCCCAGGTTGGGGCGCGCAGGAATGGATCAAGGATGCCTCCTCAACCGATGTTGTGGTGCATGCCGGAAAGATTCTCTCGACATTCTACCAGTCTGGCGAAGGCTACCGGCTCGATCCATTCTCGATGGAACAGTTCGGCACCGAAGGCTGGGTTCCGCTTGACGGCATCTCGGCCCATCCCAAACTCGACGAGGAGACTGGCGAACTCCTGTTCTTCAACTATTCGAAGCACGCACCCTATATGCATTATGGAGTGGTGGGGCCGGACAACAAGCTTAAGCACTACGTCCCCATCCCGCTTCCGGGGCCTCGCCTGCCGCATGACATGGCCTTCACCAAGAACTATTCCATCCTCAACGATATGCCGGTGTTCTGGAATCCGGAATTGCTTAAGCGGAACATCCACGCGGTTCAGTTCTTTCCCGAAATCCCCACCCGCTTCGCGATCATCCCGCGGTTCGGTCAGCCGGAGGACATCCGCTGGTTCGAAGCTGAGCCGACTTACACGCTGCATTGGCTGAATGCCTGGGAGGAGGGCGACGAGATCATCCTCGACGGATATTTCCAGGAAGAGCCGATGCCCAAATCCTATCCTGACGCGCCTGAAGGGTACGAACGGATGATGGCCTATCTTGCGCAGGGAATGCTGAAACCCAGGCTGCACCGCTGGCACTTCAACCTGAAGACCGGCAAGACGACCGAACAACGGCTAGACGACCGGAATCTTGAGTTCGGCATGTTCAACCAGAAATACGCGGGGCGCAAATATCGCTATGTCTACAGCGCCGTGCCGGTGCCTGAATGGTTTCTGTTCAGCGGGCTGGTCAAGCATGATCTTGAAACAGGAGAGAGCCAGGAAATTGCCTTTGGCCCTGGCCGGTTCGGCAGCGAATCGCCGTTCGTGCCCCGGATCAACGCCAAGGATGAAGACGACGGCTATCTCGTTTCGTTCATCGCCGATCTCAACACAGACAAATCCGAATGCGTGCTGATAGACGCCAAGAATTTTGAGGCGGGGCCGGTCTGCAGGATCATCCTGCCAGAGCGCATCTGTTCCGGCACCCACTCTACCTGGGCTAATGGCAACGACATCGGCATGCCTGAAAACACTATGCTTGCGGACTGAGATGATAGCGGCCGCAGAAGAAAAGCGGGCGCAATATCGTGCCAGCGGCTGGTGGGGTGACCAGACGCTGGGTGCCATGTTTTTGCGCAATGCTGCGACCCATCCTGACCGACTGGCGCTTGTCGATGCGCCCAACCGCGCTGATTTCGCATTCGGTGAACAGCAGCGGCTCACCTACCGCCAGATGTTCGCCGAGGTCGAGCGGTTGGCTGGGGCACTGGTGGCGGCCGGGATAGGCAAGGACGATATCCTGCTCGTCCAGCTCCCCAATCTCTCTGAACTCGTTAATCTCTACATTGCCGCTGCCCTGATCGGTGCGGTGATCAGCCCGGTCGCAGTGCAGTATCGAAGCCACGAACTGTCGGGTATGATCGGCGTGACCCGGCCCAAGGCCTTCATCTGCGCTACACAGGTAAAGGGCTGCGACCACGTTGCAACGATTCAACCCTTGCTGGACGGAACCATCCGCCTGATGACATTCGGGCCGGATTGCCCTGCCGGGGCGCTCGATCTCTCAGCCGCCCCGGGCAACCCTCAGGCGCTGGCCGATCATCAGCGCTCCTTCTCTGGCAATGCCGACGACATTTTCACGATTTGCTGGACATCAGGCACTACTGGCGCACCCAAAGGCGTGCCGCGCAGTCACAACCACTGGATTGCGATTTCGCCAGGCACCTATCAATCTGCAGACCTTCGAGACGGTGACATCCTGTTGAACCCGTTTCCGCTGATAAACGCCGCCAGCATCGGTGGGGTGACAATGAGTTGGCTGAAGGTTTGTGGCACAATGGTGCTGCACCATCCCTTTGACGCGCAGGTCTTCCTGACCCAGATCGCCATGGAGAAACCCCATTTCACCATAGCGCCGCCAGCAATCCTGAACATGTTGCTGCAGAATGAAGCACTGTTGGCCGGGGTCGATCTGTCGAGCTTGAGATCAATCGGGTCGGGCTCGGCACCGCTGGCTCCTGCAATGGTCAAGGGTTTCCAGGATCGGTTCGGGATCATGGTCATCAATATCTTTGGATCGAACGAGGGTATGGCTCTGGTTGCCGGGCCTGAGGTGGTGCCAGATCCGGTCGAACGCGCCAGCTTCTTCCCACGCGAGTCGCATTACGTCCCGCCGTTTGGGGTTGAGCAGGATCACCAGATCGAAATCCGGCTTGTCCCGCCGGCTGGAGGCGAAGAAATTACCTGTGACAGCGTATCGGCAGAGCTGCAGATCCGGGGTCCGACAGTTTTTGAAGGCTATCACAACGCCCCCGGGCAAACCGCCGCCGCGTTCACCGAAGATGGCTTCTTCAAGACTGGTGACTTGTTCGAGATTGCCGGCGACGGGCGATTTTTTCGATTTGTCGGACGATGCAAGGATCTGATCATCCGTGGCGGTGTGAACATCTCGCCTGAGGAGATCGATCAATTGCTCGGCGGCCATCCGCGGCTGGCTGAAGTTTGCGCATTTGCGCTGCCCGACGCGGTGATGGGCGAACGGGTTGGATTGGCCTATGTTCCGCGCGTCGATGAAGATCTGTCACTCGAGCAAATCACGAGCTACTTGCGGAAGCATGACACAGCGACATTCAAGCTGCCCGAGCGGCTGTTTCGATTTGCGGCCTTGCCGCGCAACGTGACCAACAAGGTAATGCGAAGCCAGGTGCGCGAGCTGGCTTTGGCTGCACTGGCAAAGGAAGACTGAAATGTCCGAGGAAGTATATGTGCTCGGAGGAGCGCAGAGCGATTTCGCCCGCAATCTTGATCGGGAGGGCGGCGGGATTTTTGAACTGTTCCGGGATGTTGCCGAAGCAGCTTTTGCCGCGACCGGGATCGAACCCAAGGAAGTCGAGACCGCCCATGTTGGCAATTTCGTCGGCGAACTTTTTGCCGGGCAAGGGCAGCTTGGCGGATTCTTCGGCCATGTTCACCCCGATCTGGCAGGTGTCCCCACTTCGCGGCATGAGGCGGCCTGTGCTTCGGGCAGTATTGCGATCCTTGCCGCGAGCGCCGAGATCGAGGCTGGGCGTTATGGTCTGGCGCTCGTCCTGGGTATTGAATTGATGCGGAATGTTCCCGGCCAGCGCGGCGCTGAATACCTGGGCTCTGCTGCCTGGACCGGGCGCGAAGCACAGGAGGCCAAGTTCCTCTGGCCCTACATGTTCTCACAACTGGCGGCGGAATATGAGGAGCGGTTCGGCCTCGACCGGGCGCATCTGCACGGCATTTCCGAAAACAATTTTGCCAACGCAAAGCGCAATCCCAATTCACAGACGCGCGGCTGGACACTGACCCCGGCCCATTTCTCTGATGAGGACGACGAAGCCAATCCGCCGATCGAAGGCAGCATGCGCAAGTCTGACTGCGGCCAAGTCACCGATGGTGCTGCGGCGATCTTTCTCGCCTCACGCGAAGTGGTAGAGCGCTATGCGGCAAGGCGCGGCATAGCACTTGATTCTATTCCCCGGATCAAGGGTTGGGGCCATACCACGGCGCCGATGCTCTATTCGACGAAGGTCACCGCAAGCCGAGGTGGGCCCTATGTTTTTCCGACCGTCCGCAAGGCGATGATGGATGCGCTGGGCCGGGCCGGGATGGACAGCGTGTATCGTTGCGACGGGGTTGAGGTGCATGATTGTTTCTCGATCACCGAATATATGGCGATCGACCATTTCGGCATAACCCCGCCAGGCGAAAGCTGGCGTGCGGTGGAAGACGGTACGATCGCGTTGGGTGGCAAGTTGCCGGTCAATCCCTCAGGCGGACTGATCGGATTGGGCCATCCAGTCGGTGCAACCGGTGTCCGCATGATGCTCGACAGCTGGCGGCAAGTCACGGGCAATGCCGGCGACTATCAGGTTGAAGGTGCAAAGAATTTTGCGAGCTTCAATGTCGGCGGCAGTGCCACAACATCGGTCAGCTTTGTAGTTGGGCTTTAATGGCGTGAATGCGGTTTTTATTTATGATGCCGTGCGAACGCCGCGCGGCAAGGCAAAGGCTGATGGCGGGCTTGCGCACTTGTCTCCGCAGGAGCTCGTCAAACAGCAGACAAATGCGCTGCAGGCGCGGCTTGGCGAAATTGCGCGCCAACCGGATGCACTGTTGCTGGGTTGTGTCGGCCAATTGGGCACGCAAGGCGGACATATCGCGCTGGTATCCAAGCTTCACTCAGCTTTGCCCGACGCCACCTCTGCGCAAACGATAAACAACTACTGCGCGTCCGGCTTGTCTGCGATCGGGCAGGCGGCAGCACGTGTGTCTGGCGGGCAGGATCATGCCGTCCTGGCCGGCGGCGTCGAAATGATGAGCCAGGTGCCCTTCATGGGAGATCAGGCGAGTTATTACACCGATGCCAGTCTGCCCCAACGCGCCCGCTACATCCCCGTCGTGCTGGCGGCCGACCGGCTTGCAGCTGCTGAAGGGATAACGCGCGACGAGATGGATGCTGTAGCCCTTGCATCGCAGCGCAAGGCGGCCGCTGCCGACGATGATCCGCTCTATCAGAAATCGCGAATCCCGACAGGCAAACTCGCAAGCGAGGAATGCATCCGCCCCAAGACCAGTGCTGCGGGCCTGGCCGCGCTTCCTGCTTCATTTGGAGGACTGCAAGCCCAATATGCGGACGCACTGGGTGGCAAGACATTCGAACCACTCCATACCGTGTCGCATGCGCCGCCGATCTGCGATGGTGCCGGCCTCGCGCTGATTGGCGGCAAGGATATGGCTTCTGAGCCGCGTGCACGGATCATCGCCTTTGCCGAGTGCGGCGGCGATCCTGAAGCCTCGTTGACTGCAGGACTGGCAGCGATGGACAAGGTGTTGCTGCGGGCCGGCCTAACGCTTGCCGATCTGCATCGCATTGAGTTTATGGAAGCATTCGCAGTCACCATTGCGAAATTCCTGCGCGACTATCGGGTCGATCAGGAAAAAGTGAATGTCAGCGGTGGGCATATCGCCAAGGGTCATCCGATGGGGGCAAGCGGCGCGATCCTTGTCTCGACACTGCTCGACTGCCTAGATCAATCAGGGGGCACCTTGGGTTTGGTGGTTGTCACCGGGGCATCGGGTGTTGGTGCAGCAATGATCGTCGAACGATTGAACTGAGAAAGTCTGTGATCAATGAACAGAGGGATGGGCTGATCGCACGGCACACCGAAACCTGGTCTGCGGTCACAGAAGCGATCGAAAGCCGAAAAAACCGGAGCCCGTTCAAGGATTCACCGAGCGGCAAGTTTCACGCACCTTTGTGATTGCAGCGGACAATGGCGACGCTGCGGTGTAGGAAGCGACGACGCTGGCGAGCCAGCATGGCGCAAAATCATCCTACTTCCATTCGTCGCACGATGCATTCGACGACCGATCGATCGATCGATGCCTATGCTGAGGCCGGGGCAAATCTGTCAATCACTCTCCACGGAGCCATGTGGGCCAATTTTTCGGCCGCCTAGAGCGACGATGACGTGATGGAACTAAACCCCGCGGGCAACGCATCTCTCGCAGACCTTGCATTTGTCGCAAGCAGTTTCCTTATTTTGCACGTCCGTCGACCGGCAGCTCATGGTGAGGCAAATTTGGCCGCATAGCCCGATTGATTTTATCGGCGCCTGGAGAATCGCTGCAGGTGAAGCGGGAAGAGCGAGTTCGGATTCTGACTGAGGAAATCTCGCCCGAAGCCAGCGTGGCCTAAGTGGCGCGGCGGCATGACGTTTCTTCGGCGTGGCAAAGCCCAAAAAGGCTAATATTTCCTAGGCACTGGATGGTGGGCGCGACAGGGATTGAACCTGTGACCCCACCCGTGTGAAGGGTGTGCTCTACCGCTGAGCTACGCGCCCGCCTGCACCATCCTCGCCGAAACGG
>JANLSP010000084.1:0-1710 GCA_031362485.1 Novosphingobium sp. | reverse complement strand
ACCAAGGGCGGTTTGCCAATGGGTGAAGACCTCAAAGGCCTCAGTCGCGATTACCTCAAGCACGCCTGCGAAGCATCGCTGCGCCGTCTCCAGACTGACCATATCGATGTCTATATGTCGCACCGCGCCGATGCGTCGGTGCCGATCGAAGAGACGCTGGAAGCCTATCAGCAGCTGATCGACGAAGGCAAAGTGCGCTTTGCCGGGGCATCGAACTACACCGCCGAAGAATTGGACGAAGCACTGAAGGCCGGCGGCCATGGCCGGGCGCGCTATGAGCTGTTCCAGCCGCACTACAACCTCGCCGAACGCGGGCTCTATGAAGGCGCCACCGAAGATCTCTGCGTGAAGAACAAGCTTGGCGTGATTACCTATTTTTCGCTGGCCGCAGGTTTTCTCACCGGCAAGTATCGCAGCAAGTCGGATATTGAAGGCAGGGCGCGCGCCATGTCGGCCGGACCATACATGAACGAGCGGGGATTTGCCCTGCTTGAAGCAATGGACGGTGTCGCTGCCCGCCACGGCGCAACCTGCGCGCAAGTCGCGCTCGCCTGGCTCATGGCGCGGCCCTCGGTCACCGCGCCGATCGCCAGCGCAACCAGCCTCGCGCAGCTCGACGATATTCTCAAATCGGTCGACCTGAAGCTGACTGCGCAGGATATGGCAGAACTTGAAGCATGATCTATAACATTATGAGAGGATAAGATAATGGCGAAGTACAATCTGGTTGTGCAGTCTGAGGCCAAGCCGGGCCGCGACGATGATTACAACGATTGGTACGATAACCAGCACTTCGCAGATATTTGCGCGATCCCCGGGGTGACCGGCGGTCGGCGGCTCGAAGCCACGCCATTGCTGATGGGCGAGCCGGGCCTCAAATACCTCGCCATTTACGACATCGAAACAGACGATCCCGGCGCCTTCATGGCCGAAATGGGTCGGCGCGGGGCCGAAGGGCTGATGCCGGTATCAGACGCGCTCGATCATGACACTGTGAAGCTGTGGATCTACAAGGTCAGCGACGGATATGCCTGATGCCGGGCAGGCCGTGATCCTGTTCGACGGCACCGCGCAACCGATCCCGGCTTATGTCTATGCGGCGATTGCCGGCACTGTCCTGGCGCTGCTGGGCTGCCTCGTCTGGCGCCTGACTGGCCGTGTGGTCAAATGGTACGTCCCGCTTGCCATCGCCCTGATCGGGGTATTTGCCGGCGCGGTGCCGGTGTGGGACCAGCTGAGAGTGCGCCAGCGTGCAGGCAGCGGCGTCGGCCTCACGGTCACCCGCGGCGAAGTCACGCAAGTCTGGCATATCGCCACGCGAACCCGCGACATGACGAGCAGTTCGCTGCGCTACCGCACGACAGTCAGCGAAGGTTTCGATGTCGGCGCAGAGCGGTTCTCCTGGAAAACCGGCAGTTGCCTGTCCGCCGCCTCGCTATGCAATCTGGCGCTGAGCAAACAGCGGCTTGTCGAAGGCATGAAAGTCGAAGTCCATTGGTTCAAGGATTCCGCGCAAGGCGATGAAAACCGCGTCGTGCTGCTGCGCAAGCTCTAGGGTTTTGTCAGATATTTCCGCCGAAACTCCGCCGCAAAAGCCGCGAACCGGCTCTCCGCAATGGCTGCGCGCATCGCCGCCATCAGTTGCTGGTAGAAGCTCAGATTGTGCTGGGTCATCAGCATCGCGCCAAGGATTTCGCTGCTCTTGACCAG
>JANLSP010000065.1:0-16324 GCA_031362485.1 Novosphingobium sp. | reverse complement strand
CAGCGACTGGTTGAGACCTACCGGCAGCGAGATCACCATGTCGGGAGCGCGGTCGGGCAGAGCCCAGACAGGATCTTCATCAGCAGGCACGCGCGGTCCGCCAAAGCCGCCCTTGCCTTGCGCGAAAAGCTTCGTGCGCATTTTGCCCAGCACTTCGTCACTGTCCGCAAGCCGCAATTCAGCATCCATCACCACGAGCGCGCCCGATGACTTGTCGTAAACCCCCTCGATTTCGCTGCGTAGGCGCACCGACCCTTTTGTTGGGATTGTGCGGACGAGCGTTATGCTTTGTTCGCCATGGACAAGGCCGACAGGGTAGCCGCCCGGACCTTCCCAACCCAGCAGACTGGCAAAGTTCTTCCCCCCGACATTCAGCGTCGTAAGGAATCCCGGGATTACCTGCAGCGGCTGACCCGGCGTGTTCTCGGTGGTAAGGTTGAGTTCGTCTGCCGGATCCTGCAAGCCGGCGCCGACGCCAACTGCGTAGAGCATCACGCGGTCCTCGGTCCATGAGCCAATGCCATTGGCCACTTCTGTGCCGCGAAGATGATCGTAAGGATTGGAGTTCATCGGCCTCACTTTTCAGGCACGGTGACAAAAAACCCCGCTGTTGGGCGGGGTCTTTGTTGAATGATCCGTGCAGTCCATGAGGCTGGATCAGATGCCGGCTATTGCCGCATCGACCAGCTTCTTGTCGGCGCTGGCGTCATGGTCTTTGGATATCAGGCCGCGCGCCGCTTGCGCTGCAGCATTGGCCGCCATGGCGCGCAGTTCGGCCACGGCGTTCCGCTCGGCTGCGGCGATCTTCTCTTCCGCCGATTTGCCGCGCCGCTCGATCAGCGCTTCGGCGTCAGACTTGGCCTTGGCGACGATTAGCTTGGCTTCGGCTTCGGCAGCGGCTTTCAACGCTTCGGCATCCTTGGCCGCATCGCGCAGCTTCTTCTCATATTCGCCCTTGAGCGATTCCGCCTCGGCGCGCAGCTTCGCCGCCGCGTCGAGCTGTTGGCGAATATCGGCGATCTGCTTGTCGAGCATGCCAGCGACAATCGCCGGCACTTTCGCCCAGAGCATGATGCCAAAGACGGCAATCATCGACAGCGCCACCCAGCCACCGGGCGTCAGCAGCAGCGCCGTCGGCGTTTCATGATGCTCGGCAGCAGCACCTTGCGCCGCTTCGGCGGCGGCGGCGAGCAAGTTGAAATCAAGCATTGGCAAATACCGCCTTCACGGCCGTCCTGGCCTTGGCCGAAGTCACCGTTGCACCGGAGACTTTGGTCACAATGTCTTGCGCCGCTTCGGCAGCGACTTCCTCGAGATTGGCCAGTGCAGCGTTGCGCGCCTTGGCGAGTGCCGCTGTCGATGCCGCCAGCTTCTCGGAGATTGCAGCATCCGCTTTGGCGAGACGCCCTTCAGCATCCTTGGCGGCCTTGGCCTTGGCCGCAGCAGTTACTTCATGCGCAGCAGCGCGCGCCGCTACATCGGCAGCCCGGGCGCGCTCTTCCGCTTCATCAGCACCCGCGCGGGCGCGTTCGGCAGCGGCGAGATCGGCAGCGATCTTGGCATTGCGACCCTCGACCACGCGTTCGATCTTCGGGACCATGCCCTTGCCGATGCCGAAATAGATCGCGGCCAGCACCAGGAACAGCCAGAACCACTGTGACTGGTAGGCGAGCAGAAGCTGGTTAAGTTGAGGCATGGCATTCTTTCCGTATCAACAAACACCGCAGCGGGTGAGCCGGTGCCGAAGCCCCCGCCCCTCCGCCATTGGCAGTGCGATCAGACGGCGTAGAGAATGATCATGGCGACCGCGAATGCGATCAGGCCGAGCAGTTCCGCAGCCGCAAAGCCGATGAACAGACGGCCCTGCTGGCCATCGGCTGCCGCCGGGTTGCGCAGCGCGCCCTGGAGGAAAGAGCCGAAGACATTGCCGACGCCAGTGGCGGCCATGCCGACACCAATTGCCGCAAGACCGGCACCGATAACCTTTGCTGAGGCGAGATCCATGGTTTTGAACTCCTTTGAAGAATGCGATGGGAAATGAGAAAGTGCGAAACTCAGTGCAAGTGCTCTGCGTCGTTGATGTAAAGCGAAGTCAGCAAAGCGAATACGTAGGCCTGAATGCCGCAGACGAGCAGTTCGAGCGCGTTGACCCCGGCAATGAAAACAAAGCTCAGTGCCGATATGCCATAGCCCAGCGGAGTGCCGGAATTGATCCCGAAGACGATGAAATAACCAAACACCTTCACCAGAATGTGCCCGGCAATCATCGCCACGAACAAACGCAGCATGAGGCTGAACGGGCGCACCAGGAACGAGACGAACTCGATTGGCACGATCAGCAGCTTGAGCAGGAATGGCGTGCCATGTGGCACGAACAGGCTGAAGAAATGCAGCCCGTGCTTCCAGAAACCAACCGCCAGAACGATCAGGAAGCTGCCCAGGGCGAGGACGCCGGTCACGGAAAACTGGCTGGTCACGGTGAAGGGATGCGCGGCTTCGACAATGCCGAAGGGCATCATGCCCATATAGTTGGAAAACAGGATGAAAGTGAAAATGGTGAAGATCCAGGGCACGTATTTCTTGCCCTCTGGTCCGATATTGCTGATTGCCAGACCGGAAACAAAACCGGTGAGCATTTCCACCGCCGCCTGCCAGCGTCCGGGGATCAGCTCGCGCTTCATTCCGCCCCACATGAACAACACAATCGAGGCGAGCACGATCAGCATCCACAACGCGCTGTTGGTGAAGACAAAAGGCGTGCCATCGAGCGCGCCGCCACCCAGCGCGTCGATCTGAAATTGATGCATCGGGTCGATTTTGCTTTCGGCCGCCACGCTTAAAAACCCCTGAACCTTGCCAGCAGCAAGCACCTATTCGGCGCGTTCCTGCGAAATCCGCCAGATTTGAACGAAAGCCGAAATGATGCCGAGAAACAGCATCGCCAGCATCGCCTTGGGAGTGGTCCCCAACCAGCGGTCGATCATCCAACCGATCAGCATGGCACCAAGCGGCGCACCAATCAGAGTGGAGAGGACCCGGTTGCCCTGGGACGCACCCTTCCCGGTGAAGGCCGCCCCGCTCGTCACTTCGGACAGCGCGGTGCGTTCTGCCTCCGCACGATGGGTTGCCTTCAGCCTGTCGTCCAAAGACGCGAGCCGAGGGTCTTCACCTTCGCCAGGAACCTCGTTGGATCTATCCGAAACCATGCCGATTCGCCGTCCTGCTCTTTGCAAAAACCCACGGAAAACCACCATGAAAACGGGCATTCCCGCTAAGGCGACATCCCCTTAGGGGCGAGGGACGACCAAGTCAACCGGCACGCGCGACGCCCTTCAGGGACAGCGGCTGTCGCGCTGGGGCGGGGCCGACGTGCGGGTCAGCCAGCCGCCGGCGGGGCCTTCATATTTCTCGCCCGGCGAGGTCTGGGCAATCAGGCGGCAACCGGTGGTAAAGGCATATTCTTCAACCGTCGCGCCGGCGGCCTGGGCCTTCTCTGAATAGAGCGCGCGGCGCTTGATGTTGAGATCTTCGACCAGCGAGCGCAGAGCGCCGCCGGGAGGCGTGACATGGCCGAGATAGCCATCCATCCTTTCCCCAACCTGGCCGGAAGCGCGCGCGGTGGCATAGGCCGGATCGCGCTGCGCCCAGGCTGCGCCGGCGCTGCTGAGTGCCAGCACGGCAGCGGCGGCCAGCATCAGCTTGCGGGGGTTATTTTCGGCAAAGGGACGCATCAGAATATCTCCGGGTTCTTGTCGATCGTGTTCGCCGCATCGGCGGAGAGGCGATAGACAATCTCCTGTTTGATGTTGATATTGAGTTCGATGACTATCGGCTTGTCCGGCGCAGTGACCGAAATACAGCCCGACAGTGCCAGCGAACCCGCCACCAGCATCACAACGGCGCGAGCGGCGCGCCAGCCGGACCTTTGCTCTCTTGCCTGACCAACCCGCATAATGCGGCTTGTCGCAGGCGCGAGGCTTCGGGTCAATTCTTGCGCAATCATGGCGTTGTCCCGCTTACTGGGGGCTGAACGGGGGGCGGGACCGGCACTGGCAGGGCCTTGCCATCGGCGCCCATCAGGCCGAGCGTGCGCGGATCGAGCACATATTCGGGATTGTAGAGCGACTTGAACGAGGAGACGAGTTTGAAGAACGGCGCGCGCAAGTTGACGTTAAACTTGATTGGCAGCTTGGCAATGCGGTTGGTAATGAAATTGCGCCGTGCGCCAGCGCCCTGGCGGATGCCATCAAAACTGACGCGCGTGACGATCTCGCCCTCTAGTGGCCCGTCCATGCCAATCCGCATCTGCCGGTAATCGATCGAGCGCAGCGCATCGAAAGCGAAATTAGCCATGGTGGACAGGTCCTTGTAGGTCAGCGCGCCGACATAGGAGACGTTGCCGCCGGGAGGGCGCGAAGCGAGCAGGCCGCCTTCGATGCGACCGCCGTTCTCGTCGAATACCAGCGGCAGCACGCCATCAAAGATGCCGGACGCATTGACGTTGCCCATCTCGACCCGAGCGACGAATTTGGCGGCGTCCAGTCCGTCGATGCGCAAGGTAAACCGCCGGGTTTCAGCCTCGCCCAATACCATGCGTGTCGGCTCCAGCGTCAGCACCCCATCGAGAAACGGCCAGCGCGCGCCGCCTATTTCCATCACGTTGCCGGGGCGGATGGCAAAGACCAGTTCGCCATCGTTGACTTCGATGCCGGGATTGATCGCGGCGATCTTCAAGCGCTGATCGGGGGCAGTGACCAGGCTTATCAGATCGGTGAAATTCACGGTGCCCGAGAGGCCCCGCACCGGACCGAAAGCGGCGGCGAAATCGAACTTGTCGGTGGTGAAGCTGCCAGTGCTTCTGACGCCGGCATCGTTCCAGTCGATCCGCCCGGTGCCCCGCACAGTTCCTTCGGCATTGGCGATGACGCCCAGCGCCAGATGCGAAATCTGGTCGGGCTGGAGCTTGCTGTCGAGCACGATGCCATCGATCGCCAGATCGGCGCTGCCGGTTCCCGAGCCAAGATCGTGGCGGATAGCGGTGCGCACAAGTTCACGGTCGCTCTTGGCTTCGCGCAGCAGGGCATCGGCGACAATGCGATTGCCTTCCAGCGTGAGCGTGGCTTCGCGCGCGATCAAGGCCTGGAACCGGTCGTCAAGCTCGCGGTCCTCAAGCCGGAAGGCACCGCCCGTAATGCTGAGCCGATTGTTGGCGAAGCGCCAGTTACCGCCGGCATCGCGCAAATCGAGCGGCACTGCCGCCAGCAGCACGTCTGATCCGGCAAAGCTGCCCGAAATTTCACTGCCAATCCGCGCGGAAAGATTGGCGAGGCGGAAATGCGAGGGGCTGTCCGCCGGGCCAAGCGCCACATCGAGGCGGCGCGCGGCGAGCATGCCGGGCACAGCGAAGCCCACCGGGCCACTGGCAATGCGGATCGGCGTGGTGCCGAGCTTGCCGGCCAGGGCCAGGCTGGGCGCGCCCGCTGCAATGCGCAGCCCGCCCGGGCCGGCGCGTACGATCGCCCCGCCCGGCTGAGGGCAGAGCGTCACAGTGCGGCCTGACAGCGTGAGTTCGGCGAACGACAGGCTGTCAAAGCGCAGCGGCGTGCACTTGCGGCCGATGGCGAGGCCCCCGCCCTGTGACCAGTTCCCTTCGAGCGGCAGTTCCAGGTTGCGCGCCGCGCCGCCCGGCAGCGGCCCCGTCAGCCGGACCACACCGGAAAGGCCCAGCGCGCCGCTTTCAGCCTGGACGAGCGTCAGGCGCGGTAGCGCCAGCCGGGCCTCCCCAGCAGCATAGTCTGCCATGGCGAGCCGCATGGCGATCCCGCCGTCGGGGCTGCGCTCCATGCGACCGGCGATCTGGGGCAGGCCGCGCCCGCCAGTGGTGAAGTTCGCGGTCAGTCGTGGTGCGCCTTCGCCGTCGACGCTGAAAGAGAGCCGCGACAGCGCGAGCAGGCTTTGGCCCGAGCCGCCTCGCAGGTTCGCTTGCGGCACGACAAGACTCATGGCGCCTTCGCCCGAACGCAGCAGAAAACTTGCAGCAAGGCGGCTGCCGGGCGTCTCGCGCGCGAGCGCGGTGCGTAGCTGTGCGGCGATCGGCGCGGCCATACTACCTGCCCCGCTGCGTTCCAGCGCGGTGAGCAGGCCCGCGAGGCCAGGTCCGGGCCGCAATTCGCGCGCGGCGAGATCGCCTTCGGTTTCCAGCCGCGCGAAGTTCTGCTGCGAGCGCAGCGCGCCTTTCGCGGTCAGTTCGGCCACGGCAAGACCGGAGGACGCCAGCTGCCGGGCTTTCAGATCAAATTGGGCAGTGAGCGAAGCTTTGCGCCAGACAAAGCGGGTCTCGCCACCGGCTCCGGCCAAAGTGCTCGTGCCAAACCCGGAGGCGCCGGCATCGAGCACTGCCTTGCCTTCTGCTCCATCCAGTCCCTGATCGAACGTGGCATTGAGCGCCAGCGCGCTCTGGGCAAGCCGCACGCGGTCCAGCGGGCAGGCGAGCTCGCCCAGCCGCACCGGTCCTTCGAAGCGCGGTTTTTCGTTGGCGACGTTCAGTTTGCCATAAATGCTGGCCTTGGTCAGCGTGCAGCCACTGGCGGCGCCTTGGGGAAGCACGGCTGCGACAATGCCCGAAAACCCGTCTCGCAGCGGTCCTTCGCCATCGACCTTGACCCCCAGATCGCCCATGTCACTGCCAATTCTGGCGCGGCCGTCGCGTATCGCCAGATCGAAATCGGGCAGGCGGAAAGGCTCCTTGCTGCCGGTATAGATCAGCTGATCGAGGCTGCCGAAGCTAACTCTGCCGTCCTTCAGGCGGCCATAAAGGCGGGGTTTCTCGAGCGTGATGCGCCCAATGCCGGGCACGCCCCAGCGCGCCGTGACGGCGACAGTCACCCGTTCGACCGTTAGGTCCGGCCTTGCCGGGTCGCCGATGACCAGCTTGCGCAGCACTTGCGCATCTGTGCCGATCGATTCGATTTCATAAGTCGCCGGCACGCCGAGCTTCTTGATCTGCGCGGTGATGATGTTCCCGGCAATCCGCTCGCGCGTCAGCCACACCGTGCTCAGCAGCGCGGCGAGCAGCACGGCCAACCCGCCCAGGACAAGCGGCCAGACCCGCCGCCGGCGTGGCGCGCTCGCTTCTTCCGGATGATCGTCCGCAACCTCAGCCATGCGCCTCACTCTTGCGCTGGACCCCATGCAAAGGCAATGCTGCCGCAAAGCTGAACAAGGAGAGGACGGCAATGGCCATACGCAGATTCGGCAAGGCCTTGCTGATCGCGCTGGCGCTGTGTTCGTGCGCACCCGATCGCAGCGTGAATGCCGTTGCAGATCCTTCCGCCGGTTCTGGCGATGATTGGTATGGCCGCGGCGGCGGGCCGGACGAGACCGCCTATAGCCGGTTGACCGAGATCGACAGTGCCAACATCTCCCGCCTCGGCCTTGCCTGGTCGCTCGATCTGCCGGGCGAGACGACGCTGGAAGGCACGCCGATTGCCGTGGGCGGCACGATCTATTTCTCCGGCGCGCATTCGGCGGTCTATGCCGTTGACGGGGCCAGCGGGCGCCTGTTGTGGAAATACGACCCCGAAATCTGGAAAGTGAACCCGTTCAAACTGACGCTCAACTTCGCCGCCAGCCGGGGCATTGCCCATGCGAACGGCAAGGTATTTGTCGCGGTGTTTGATGGCCGGCTGGTGGCGCTCGATGCCAAAAGCGGCAAGGCGCTGTGGACCACGCAGACGCTCTCGCCGACTTCGCGCCAATGGATCACCGGGGCGCCGCAGGTGTTCAAGGACAAGGTGATTGTCGGACAGGCGGGAGCTGACAATGGCGAGCGCGGCTATGTCACGGCCTATGACCAGGCCAGCGGCAAGCAGGCCTGGCGGTTCTATCCAGTGCCCGGCTCTCCGCAAGAGAACAAGGGCGATGCGCTGATGGAGCGCGCTGCGAAGACCTGGTGGGGCGATTTCTGGAATGGCAAGACCGGCGGCGGGCCGTGGGGCTCGATCGCTTTCGATCCGGCGCTGAACCTGATCTATATCGGCAGCGCCAATCCCGGCCAGGTCGATACCACACGGGTGGGCAAGGAGACGGGCGACCAGCTCTATGCCTCCTCGATCATCGCGCTCGATGCCGACACTGGCGCCTACAAGTGGCATTATCAGGTCAACCCGCGCGATGCCTGGGATTACGGCGCGAACACGCAGATCACGTTGGCGGACCTGATGATCGAGGGCAAGGCCCGCAAAGTGCTGATGCAGGCTCCTAAAAATGGCTTCCTCTATGTCGTCGACCGCACCAGCGGCCAGTTCATATCCGCCGGCAAGATCGTCAAGGTGACCTGGGCCGAACGGATCGATCCCGCGACCGGCCGCCCGGTGGAGGCCCCCAACATCCGCTTTGAGCAAGGCGATGTCGTGATCTGGCCCAACCCCACCGGCGGGCACAACTGGCAAGCGCAGGCCTATAGCCCGCAAACCGGGCTGATCTATATCCCCGCGATGCACAACGGCGTGCGTTATTCGGCCAAGCCTGTCCCCGGCGGCGTGTTCATCAACAACATGTGGATCGGCTCGGAAAAGGCCGATGAGCGTGACGGCAAGGGCTCGCTGGTTGCCTGGGATCCGGTGCGGCAGGAAGAGGCCTGGCGGGTGATGCATGCCAATATCTGGAACGGCGGAGTGATGGCCAGCGCCGGCAATCTGGTGTTCCAGGGCGATGCCTACGGCAAGTTCACGGCATACGACGCGAAGAATGGCAAGAGCCTGTGGAGTTTCGATGCCCAGCTCGGCATCATTGGCGCACCGATGAGCTTCGCGGCGGGCGGCAAGCAATATGTCGCGGTGCTGACCGGCTGGGGCGGGGCGGCCTCAATTGGCAGCGACGTGATGAACGTCGGCTGGAAATACGGGGCCAATCCGCGCCGGCTGCTGGTCTTTGCGCTCGGTGGGCAGGCGAAACTGCCGCCCGGAGCCGGGCGCAGCCTGGCGATTGATCCGCAGGACGATCCCGCGATTGTCATCGATGCCGCCCGGGCCGAAGCGGGCAAGCCGGTGTTCCTTGCATGTGCTCTGTGCCACGGGCGCGATGTGATCTCCGCCGGATCGCCGGGGCCGGATTTGCGCGAATCTGCACTGGCGCTGGATCAGGCGGCTTTCCTGGCTGTGGTGAAAGATGGGGCGCTGCTTGAGAAGGGCATGCCGCGCTATGACTGGCTGAGTGAGCAGCAAGCCGTCGATGTGTGGCACTATGTGCGCCAGCAGACGCGCAAGGCTAAAGCCACTCAGGACAAGGCAGGCGAGGGTGGCTGACGAGAGCGGCAATGATCCTTCGGGGCACCGGGCGCGACTGCGCGCGCGCCTGCTGGTGGGCGACATCGAGGCGCTGGCCGATCACGAGATCATCGAATACCTGCTGATGACCGCGATCCCGCGCCGCGATGTCAAGCCCTTGGCGCACAGCCTGATCCAGCGTTTTGGCGGGCTGGCGGGCGTGCTGAATGCCGAAGCGCGCGCGCTGGCGGCGCATCCGGGCATGGGCGAGACCAGCGCCGCGAGCCTGCGCATCGTCGCCACTGCCGCCCGGCGCATGGCGCGCGCGGTGGTGCGCGAGGCGCCGGTGCTGGCCAGCTGGCAGGCGCTGCTCGATTACCTGACCATCGATATGGCGCACTTGACCGTTGAGCGGGTGCGGGTGCTGTATCTCAACCACAAGAACATGCTGGTACACGACTGGCATGCCTCTGACGGTTCGATTGATGAAGCCGCGATCCATCCCCGTGAGGTTATCCGCAAGGCGCTGGACCTTGGCGCGACGGCGCTGATTTTGGTGCACAACCATCCCTCAGGCGCGCCCGAGCCCAGCCGGGCGGACATCCAGATCACCAACCGTATCGCCGAAGCCGGGCGGCTGATGGGGGTTGTGGTCCACGACCATGTAATCATCGGTCGCGAGGGGCATGTCAGCCTCAAAGCCAAGGGGTTGATCTGACATGTGCGTAGCAGCGCTGGCCTGGCGGGCGCATCCCGAATGGCTGTTGGTGGTCGCGGCCAACCGCGACGAATACCACGAGCGGCCAACGGCGCCCTTGTCGCGCTGGGCGGACGGCACCTTGGCCGGGCAGGACTTGCGTGCGGGCGGGACATGGCTCGGCGTCAGCGAAAGCGGGCGGCTTGCGCTGGTAACCAACTACCGGGTGGAGGGCTATCCCCGCCCCGATATGGCATCGCGCGGCGGGCTGGTAACCGGTTGGCTGCGCGAAGGTGCGCTGCCTGATGGCGAGGGGATGAACCCGTTTAACCTGGCTGTCGCCGATGGGCAGGGAGTGCGGGTGACGAGCAACTGGCCGATGCCCGCCGGACACGAGCTCGCGCCGGGAGTTCACGGCCTGTCGAACGGTGCTTTTGTGCGGCCCTGGCCCAAGGCGCGGCGGCTCTGCGAGGACCTTGCCGGCTGGCTGGCGCACGATGCGGGCGGGTTCGATGCGCTGTTCACCGCGCTGCGCAACGAAGCGCCATTTCCCGAGAGGGACTACGGCGAGGGGCCCGAACCCGCCTATTCGGGTGTGTTCATCCGCAATCCCGACTATGGTACGCGGTGCAGCACGGTCGTGGCGGTGTCGCGCGAAGGGCAGGGCGCAATTATCGAGCGGCGTTTTTCGCCTGCAGGCGATCCGGCAGGCGAGACCCGGCTGGACTTCGTGTGGGAATGCCCGGCAGGAGATACGCCACAATGAATATCGGCATAATCTATCCCCAGACCGAGCTTGGCGGCGATCCCGAGGGCGTGCGCCGCATCGGGTTGTCAGTCGAGGAACTAGGTTTTGGGCACTTGCTGGCCTATGATCATGTGCTCGGCTCACCCCATGACCGCGAACCCAAACCTGCCGGGCCCTATACCGATCAGCACCCATTCCACGACCCCTTCGTCATGTTTGCCTATCTCGCCGGAATCACGGCCCGGATCGAGCTGGTGACCGGGGTGATCATCCTGCCCCAGCGGCAGACCGCGCTGGTCGCGCGTCAGGCGGCGGATGTCGATCTGCTTTCGGGTCAGCGCCTGCGGCTGGGCGTCGGCATCGGCTGGAACCATGTCGAATACGAAGCACTGGGGATGGACTTCACCACTCGGGGGCGGCGCGTCGAGGAGCAGATCGGCCTACTTCGCGCCTTCTGGGCCGAGCCGCTGGTCAGCTTTGCCGGGCGCTTCGACCAGATCGACCGCGCCGCACTCAACCCGCGGCCGGGGCGGGCAATCCCGATCTGGATGGGCGGCTTCGCCGATGTCGCCATGGCGCGCGCCGCGCGCATTGCCGATGGTTTCATCTTCGCTGACGGCGCAGGAGATGCCTTCGAGATGTTGCCGCGCCTCAGGCAGTTCATTGCCAAGGCGGGGCGCGATCCGGCCAGTTTCCCGGTGCAATGCAACATGCTGACCGCCAAGAGCGCCGTGGCCGCGGCCGAACGCGCAGCGCGCTGGCGCGATCAGGGCGGCAGCCATGCGGCGGTCTCGACCATGGGTCGGGGACATGTCTGCATTGAGGCCCACCTCGACTATATTGGCGAGGTTGCCGAAATCTGCCGCAAGGATGGGCTGCTGTAGAGCAATTCTCCCTCGCCCCGTCGGGGAGAGGATACGAAAGCTTGGCAGCTTGCTGTCTAGCCGCAGTTGAAGAGAGATTTGTGCTCTGAAGAGCGCGGAAACCCCTCTCCCAGCTGCGCTAACCTCCTTCGGGGGCAAGCTTCGCTACCTCTCCCCACCGGGGAGAGGAGTGAAAGTAGCACGTTGCCGTTCATTCGTGCTTCTTGTCCCGCGTCGGGCTGACCATGCCGGGCGCAAGGAAACCGATAGGGTTGACTTCCATCGCCCGCTTCTTGAGCTCGCCCTTCATCTTGGCATATTCTTCTTCCATCTCGGCCGTGACCGTGGCGCGGCTATCATCGAGCGAAGCCTCGAAATCGGCCTTGCGCACGTCCTTCGCCGATTCGCCGCGTGAGCGGATGGCAATCAGCCCTGCCCGGCGCACGACGTCCTCCAGATCGGCACCGGTGAAGCGCTCAGTGCGTTTGGCAATTGCGGCGAGGCTAACGTCCTTGGCCAGCGGCATCCGTCCGGTGTGGATCTTGAGGATGTGCTCGCGGCCCTTGGCATCGGGCGTGCCGACATATACCAGCTCGTCGAGCCTTCCGGGGCGCAGCAACGCAGGATCGATGAGCGCGGGACGGTTGGTCGCGCCGATCAGCACGATCGACTGCATTTCTTCCAGTCCGTCCATTTCAGCGAGGATGGTGTTGACCACCCGCGCGGTGACTTGCGGCTCGCCCATCGAGCCGCCCGAGCCGCGTGCCGGCACCAGGCTGTCGATTTCATCGATGAAGATCACGCACGGCGCAACCTGCCGCGCGCGCGCAAACAGTCGTGAGAGCTGCTGTTCGCTTTCGCCATACCATTTGCTGAGCAGGTCGGATGACTTCACCGAGATGAAATTGGCCTCGGCCTCCTTGGCAACCGCCTTGGCGAGCAGGGTCTTGCCGGTGCCCGGCGGGCCATAGAGTAGGAAGCCCTTGGCCGGGCGGATGCCAAGCCGCCGGAAGGCTTCGGGATTGCGCAAGGGCAGTTCCACCCCTTCCTTGAGCTTCATCTGCGCTTCGTCGAGCCCGCCGATATCGGCCCAGCCGATATTGGGCACCTCCACCATGACCTCGCGCATGGCGCTTGGCTGGACACGCTTGAGCGCCTCGAGGAAATCCTCGCGGGTAACCGAGAGGCCTTCGAGCAAATCGATCGGGATGGTCTGCGCCTCAAGATCAAGTTGCGGCATGATCCGGCGCACGGTCTCAATAGCCGCCTCGCGGGCCAGCGCGGCGAGGTCCGCGCCGACAAAGCCGTGCGTGGTGCGCGCCAGCTCATCGAGATCGACGCCTTCGCCCAGCGGCATGCCGCGGGTGTGGATGCCGATGATCTCGCGCCGCCCGCCCACATCGGGCACGCCGATAACGATCTCGCGATCAAACCGGCCGGGGCGTCGCAGCGCCTCGTCGATCGCGTCGGGACGGTTGGTGGCGGCAATCACAACGAGGTTGGAGCGGGCATGCAGTCCGTCCATCAGGGTGAGCAACTGCGCGACGAGGCGCTTTTCCGCTTCACCGGAAACCTGGCCGCGCTTTGGCGCGATCGAGTCGATTTCATCGATGAAGATGATCGCCGGCGCCGCCTTGGCGGCTTCCTCAAACACCTCACGCAGGCGCTTTTCGCTCTCGCCATAGGCCGAGCCCATGATTTCCGGGCCGTTGATCGTGAAAAAACTGGCCTCGCTCTCATTGGCGACTGCACGCGCAAGCCGCGTCTTGCCGGTGCCAGGCGGGCCGTGAAGCAGCACGCCGCGCGGCGGATCAACGCCGAGCCGGGTGAATAGCTCAGGATAGCGTAGCGGCAGTTCGACCATTTCGCGTAGCTGGCGGATGGTGTCGCCCATGCCGCCGACATCGTCATAGTTGATCTCGGCGCGGCCGTCGCTGGCCTCTTCGAACTCCTCGCGCATCTCGACTTCGGTATTCTCGTCGATATGGACGATGCCCTTGGGCACCGTCGCGACCACGGTGAGCCGGATCTGCGTCAGGGCATAGGCCGGCGCGTTGAACATCCGCGCGACCTGCGGCGGCATGTCGCGCACCTGCTGCTGGCCGGTGGTGGCGACAATGTCTCCGGCGAGCAGCGGCCGGTTGAAGAAATTGCGCTTGAGCGCTTCGGCCGGGCCTTGCAGGCGCATTTCGCGCTGTGCCGGGGCAAAGACCACGCGGGACGCGGGGCGCGATTCGGCCTTGCGCACCGCGACATGATCGCCTGAGCCGACCTCGGCATTGGCGCGTTGCAACCCGTCGAGCCGGATCACTTCCAGCCCTTCGTCTTCGGCATAAGCGAGAATGGCGCGCGCAGGTGTGGTGCGCTTGCCGACGATCTCAATGACATCGCCCTCGGTAACGCCGAGCGTTGCCATGGTTGATTTCGGCAGCCGGGCAATGCCGTGTCCGCTTTCTTCCTGGCGCGCGGCGGCAACTTGCAGCCGCACGCTGCGCTGCTCAACACTCGCCGCAGCTTCGGCCATTATTCGCCCTCCTGTCCTATCGAGTAGGGAAGCTAGGAACTGGGAGGGCCGATTGCAAACCGTCGGTGGATGGCGGGCGAAAAAAGTCCGCGAACTGCGTCTTATCCCGGGAGCCGGACAAAAAAAGGCCCGGTTGTTGCCAACCGGACCTTGGGAGTTTTGGGAGAGGATGCCTGAAAGGCCTGTCCTATTTGCATCGGTGTCAGTGATGTTGCAAGTGCGAAAAGTTCATTTGCACATGCAAAAATTGCAAAAGTCATGCGCGATAGGATTATCTTGCTGATATTGTTACACATAACACTTCTGAAAGAGCTCGCACGCGGCGCGCTCCTGAGCCAAGTCGCTTCGAAATGCTGTCATGCAGCATGGGGCTGGCTAGTGCGCGAGCAGCAGCGCAGGGGCAGAAGGTTCGGTCAGAAAATACTGCGTAACACCGCCAAACAGATATTCACGCATGCGGCTCTTGCCATAGGCGCCCATGATGAGGAGGTCTGAGCGTTTCTCGCTGACCGCGCGGACCAACGTCTCCTCGGTCGATCCCTGCCGCGCCAGTTCGACGAGCTCGGCCTTGACGCCGTGGCGCGAAAGGTATGCCAGTGCCTCAAGTCCGGCAAATCCGCCCTGCTTTTCGGTGACTGCCAAGACAAAGACCTCGCCGCAGCCTTGCAGAATCGGCACGGAGCTGCGCAGCGCTGCGGCAGCCTCGTTGCCGCCGTCCCAGCCGATGCAGGCGGTCGCGAGCGGGAAGCGAAGGCCACCTCTCGCGTCATCGGGAACAACCAGAACCGGGGCTTGTGCCGTGATCGCCAATTGACCGGCAATGCCTTGCCCGCGCGACACGACCACGACATCGGCAAGCCGTGACGCCAGTTCGAGCGATTCCGTCGGATCGAACTCGCTGCGTACGACATCATAGGCGACGTCCTGCCCTTGCAGCTGTTCTTCCAGCTTTTGGGCCAATGCCCCATCGTCGGCAAGCGCCTGTTCCATGGCTTCGGCCGCGAGATAGCTGCCGCCCATCGGATCAATCGAGATGTAGCGCGCGAGCGCCGAGGCGATCTGCACGGTGACATGGCCGCCTGTGGCCCTGGCCAAGGAAAGGCCAGTCTCAAGGCGATCGGCCATGGTCCGAGTACGGTCCGCATTGACGAGAATCGAGCGCATCAAAAATCTCCTTTTTGTACCGTGGCGAATAGGGGCCTTGCGGTGGGCTTGCGCAATGACTTTGATCAAATTTGGTGGCAGGGTGACAAATGCAGCGCAGGGACTATTGGGGACGTGAAATGATTCCCGGACCTGGCCTGGAGACACGATGAACAAGCTTTATCCCGATGCGGCGGCTGCCCTGGACGGGCTGCTCGAGGACGGCCTGCTGATTGCCTGCGGCGGGTTCGGCCTTTGCGGCGTTCCCGAGCGACTGCTGGATGCCGTACAGGCCAGCGGCGTCACCGGTCTGACATTCGCCAGCAACAATGCCGGGATCGACAACGAAGGCATCGGCAGGCTCCTGCGTTCGCGGCAGGTAAAGAAGATGATCTCGAGCTACGTCGGCGAGAACAAGGAATTCGAGCGGCAGTATCTGTCTGGTGAACTCGAAGTGGAGTTCTGCCCGCAAGGCACTCTGGCCGAGCGCATGCGCGCCGGCGGCGCGGGCATTCCCGGATTCTACACCAAGACCGGCGTCGGCACGCTGGTGGCCGAGGGCAAGGAGACCATGGAGTTTGCCGATTCTTCCGGCGCGCCACAGGAATACATACTGGAGCGCGGCATTTTCGCCGACCTCGCGCTGGTCAAGGCGTGGAAGGCCGACGAGACCGGCAATGTCGTGTTCCGCAAGACCGCGCGCAATTTCAACGTTCCCGCCGCGCAATGCGGCAAGGTTTGCGTGGTTGAAGTGGAAGAAGTGGTTGAGGCGGGGACTTTCGATCCCGACTGCATCCATCTGCCCGGGGTCTATGTCCAGCGCCTGATCGTCGGCGCGCCCTATGACAAGAAGATCGAATTCCGCACCACCCGCTATACGGATGTCGGCTGATGACCATACATGATGGACTGACCAAAGGCTGGACTCGCGACATGATGGCTGCCCGCGTCGCGCAGGAATTGCGCGACGGTTACTTCGTGAACCTCGGCATCGGCATCCCGACCCTGGTGGCAAACCATGTGCCTGACGACATCACGGTCACATTGCTGAGCGAAAACGGCATGCTCGGCATTGGCCCCTTT
>JANLSP010000663.1:0-10699 GCA_031362485.1 Novosphingobium sp. | reverse complement strand
GGACGACCGGGCCTGTTTGACGGGGATTATCTTCGTGCTCAAAAGTGGATTGCCATGATATCGCCCCGGCCAGCGCCATCGAGGCGGCGCGCGCCAATGCGGAGGCGCTGGGCCATGATCTCGCCGAAGTCGGGATCACCTGCACCCATGCCCCTGTGCTCGATGTCCGCCAGCCGGGCGCGCACGATGTCATCGGCGACCGCGCCTATGGGTCTGAGCCGCTCCGGGTCGCCGCGATTGGCCGGGCGGTACTCGACGGACTGGCGAAGGCCGGGATAGCCGGCACGATCAAGCACATGCCTGGGCATGGCCGCGCTTTGTCAGACAGTCACAAGGAGGTTCCCACCGTGACCGCGAGTGCAGAGGAGCTCGAAACCGACATTGCCCCGTTCAGGGCGCTCAGCAGCGCACCGATCGCCATGACAGCCCACATAATTTTCACCGCCTGGGATAAGGTACGCCCGGCAACCCAGTCGGCCTTCGTCATCGAGCAGATCATTCGCGAGCGGATTGGCTTCGGCGGCCTGCTGCTGACTGATGATCTTGATATGGAGGCGCTATCCGGAACAGTCCCCGAGCGCGCGGCGCGGGCGATTGCTGCAGGCTGCGATATTGCGCTCAACTGCTGGGCGAAAATTGAAGATATGCTGGGTATTGCCGAAATCCTGCCCGCGCTGGGCGCCGGGGGACATGCGCGGTTAGAGCGGGCTCTGACGGACACGCGGGTGGATGGCGCGGGAGGCAGGCAGGCTGAATTGCTTGCCAAACGTGATGCGCTGCTCGAATTGGCCGCAGCGTGAGCGAGACTGACGCCATTCCCGGCCAGTTGCTGGATGCCGATGACTGGGAAGGCATTGCCACGGCCGCCAGCGACGACGCCGCGCTCTATCTTGAGCTCGACGGTTGGGAAGGCCCGCTCGATCTGCTGCTCGATCTGGCGCGGCGGCAGAAGGTCGACTTGCGCAAGATCTCGATCCTCGATCTGGTCGATCAATATATCTCCTACATCGAGCGCGCCGAGGCGATGCGACTGGAACTGGCGGCAGACTATCTCGTCATGGCGGCCTGGCTGGCATTCCTGAAGAGCTCGCTGTTGCTGCCGCGCGAAGAACAGGATGATCCCAGCGCCGAGGAACTGGCGCTGCGGCTGCAACTGCGCCTTGCAAGGCTTGGCGCGATGCGCGAGGCGGCGGCGCGGCTGATGGCGCGCGACCGGCTGGGCCGCGATGTCTTCCTGCGCGGCGCGCCCGAGGGGCTGCGCATTGACCGCAAGAACCGCTGGCAGTGCGACTGGTTCGCGCTGGTCCAGGCTTACGGCCAGGTCAAGGCGCGCACCGCGCCGGTGGTGCATATGGTGCGCGACCGCATGGTGATGACGCTCGAAAGCGCGCTTGCGCGGGTCTCGGCGATCCTCGGCGTGACGCTTGACTGGATCGAATTGCAGGATTTCCTCCCTCCGCATGCCGATGCGCGGCTGCGCCGCTCGGCGCTGGCCTCCAGTTTCGTTGCCGCGCTGGAACTGGCGCGCACTGGCAAGGCAGAGCTGGCGCAGGAAAGCGCCTTCGGCCCGCTGATGCTGCGGCAGTTGCGCTCATGAGCCCACCGGACGAACTAGCCCGCGCGGTTGAGGCGACACTGTTCGCTGCCGAAGCGCCGATGACGGCGGAGGCGATTTCGGGGCATCTGGGAGGGGCAGATGTTCGCGCGGCCTTGCAGGAACTGACCGCCCATTATGCCGGCCGCGGGATTGAACTGGTCGAGCGCGGCAGGCGCTGGCATTTCCAGACCGCAGCCGATCTCGCCCACCTGCTGCGCCGCGAGCGTGAGGACTCGCGCCGGCTTTCGCGTGCTGCGACCGAAGTGCTGGCCATCGTCGCCTATCACGAACCGGTCAGCCGCGCGGAAATTGAATCGATTCGCGGGGTTCAGACCGCCAAGGGCACGCTGGATGTGCTGCTCGAAGCGGGCTGGGTGCGGGTTGCCGGGCGGCGCGAAGTGCCCGGGCGGCCAGTAATCTATGCGACAACGCCTGAGTTTCTCACCCATTTCGGGCTCGACAGCCGCAAGGACCTGCCGGGTATCGGCGAACTGCGCGCAGCAGGTTTGCTCGATCCGGTGGACAATGCGCTGGAGGCGGCGATGGCGCAGGCGGGTGCGAGTAACGAAGAGGTTGATGAGCCCTAGTGAAGCGCTGCCTAGAGTGTTTACGACTTTGATCGCATCAAAATCAGCACTCTAGATTTTTGTTTTACCGTGATTTCCGAGTCTGGCGCGAAATTACTCTAGGGAAACGCCATATAGATCCAGAGCGGCGCATAGACTGGCGTGCCCTGGGCATTGAGCGGAATCAGCCCATCGGCGACCGGCGAGCTGTGGCGTGAACCGCCAGCAAAGGCCGGCGCTGCTGCGGTGTAGAACAGGTTGCCGCCGCCGAAGGGCGATGCCGCGCCGTCGACCAGAAAGGGTGTGCCCGACAAGCCGATTGCGCTCCAGTTGTTGCGCGCCAGCGCATAGGGAACAAGTTCATCATCGATATGGGTAAAGCCGTATTGCCGCGAAAGCGGCGTAAGGTTTGGCAGGCTGAGCCAGCGCGCAGCCGTCTGGCCCGCGGCAGGCACGTCGGCAGGGCCTGAGAACATCACGCTGCGCTCGAGGCTGTAGAGCTTGGCCATATAGCCGGCATGGCCTGCGCCCTGCGAATGACCCGCGACGCTGACCAGCGACCAATTAACCGCGCCTCCGCTCAGGAACTGGCCCCAGCCTTCTGCCGGGAAAATGCGTTCCAGATAGGCAAGCAGCGCCGCGAGCCGCCCGGCGACCGCGCTATCCGGATTGACCGCGACCAGCGTGCTGACACTTTCGCCAGTGATGATCTCGCGCCGGGCATTGCCCGCGCAATCGAGATCAGCCGAGCCGGCGGAACACAGTTCAGCCACCGCCGTACCGTTGACATAGGTCAGCCCGATACCGTGATATCCGCGCGCCGCGCCGGTGCGCACGATGGTGCGGTAGTTGCGCGGGGCGGCGCCGGTTCCGGGCAGAAAGACGAACAGTCGCCCGCGCGGGGCCACCGCCGGATCGGGGTTGATCGCGAAGTTGGCGGCATCGCTGGCCGGCAGCGCCGGATTGACGTTAGCAGGTGGCACATCGCGCTCAACCTGCGCCGGGCGGCTTGTGGGGGTCGGCGTTGGGGTCGGCGTTGGCGTCGGCGTTGGCGTCGGGGTTGGCGAAACGACCGGCGAAGCCGCCCCGGACGATCCGTCTCCGCATCCCCCCAGGCACAGCGCGAGCGCAAGCGCTCCGGCGGTCAACAGTCTGGCTGCGCTAGCTCTGCGGACATTGCCTTGCATCGCGACCCCTCATCTCTCATCCGGGCATTCGCAGGAATAGGGCAAAGTGGCAAGATCAGGCAGGCGGTCATCAAGACACTGCAAGCGAGCACTGGCAAGTGACGATGAAAGCGCCTAAATAGGTCAGGTCCGGAGCCGGTGCGCTCCGCCTTCTTTCGGAGTCGCGTGCAATGGGTGGTTTTTCACTGTGGCATTGGATCATCGTGCTGATCGTCGTGCTGCTGCTGTTCGGGCGCGGCCGGGTGTCTGAAATCATGGGCGATTTCGGCAAGGGAATCAAGAGCTTCAAGGCTGGATTGAGCGAGGACGACAAGCCTGCCAGCCCACCGCAAGCCCAAATTCCCGTAGCCGATCCCGCCCCCAACGCCGCCGCTACCGACACGACCAAAGCCGGTCAGTAATCAGGCCGACACCTCATGTTTGATATCGGCGCGTCCGAATTGCTGATGATCGTCGTCGTGGCAATTGTCGTGATCGGACCAAAGGATCTGCCGCTGGCCTTGCGCTCGGCCGGACGCTGGGTGGCGAAGGTCCGCAGTGTTTCCGCGCATTTCCGCAGCGGCATTGAAACCATGATCCGTGAGGCGGAACTCGAGGAAATGGAAAAGAAGTGGCGCGACCAGAACGCGGCGATCATGGCGGCAACCCCGAACACGGTGGCGGATTGGGAAGAGATGACCGGTCCTGCGCCGGGATCCGCCGAAACCGCCGTGCCGCCGCCTGCCAACAAGGCCGAGATGCTGGCCGGCGATCGGCATTCCTCCGAGGCGGAGCCGCAGCTGCCGCTTCCGCCGCCCTGAGATGACCATGCTCAAGGTAAAAGATATCGACGAAAGCCAGGCGCCGCTGCTCGACCACCTGATCGAGTTGCGCACCCGGCTGTTGCGCTGCGTGCTGGCCTTGGGCGCGGCTTTTGCGGTGTGCATGTATTTTGCCAATGATATCTTCGGCTTCCTGGTGGTGCCGCTCACGGATGCCTTTCCGCCGGGGCAGGGGCGGCTGATCTATACCAAGCTATACGAAGCCTTCTTCGTGAACATCAAAGTCGCGCTGTTCGCCGCTTTTTTTGTCTGCTTCCCAATCCTGGCGAACCAGCTCTGGGCGTTTGTCGCGCCCGGGCTCTATGCCAAGGAGAAGAAGGCCTTCCTGCCTTTCCTGCTGGCGACCCCGGTGCTATTCACCAGCGGCGCGGCGCTGGCTTATTATGTGGTGATGCCAACCGCCTTCCACTGGTTCCTCGGCTTCGAGGGCGACCGCGGCGGACTGAAGCTCGAAGCGCTGCCGGGCACGGGGGATTACCTCACGCTGGTGATGCAATTCATTCTGGCTTTTGGCATCAGTTTCCTGTTGCCGGTGCTGCTGCTGCTGCTCAACCGCGCCGGGATCGTCAGCCGCAAGCAACTGGTGGGCGCGCGGCGCTATGCGATTGTCGGAATTTTCATCATTGCCGCAATTGCCACTCCGCCGGATGTCGTCTCGCAACTGATGCTTGCCGTGCCGCTGATGATCCTGTTCGAAGGCACGCTGCTGTTTATGCGCTATACCGAAAAGCGCGATGCGGCGCGGGAAGCGAAAGAAGCTGCTAACGATCTGGCTGCGGAGCCGACACCGCCGGTCTAGGCGCGGTTTCCTCGGCCGCGCGATAGACCATGCGGCCTCCGACCCAGGTCTGCAATACCCTGATCGCTCGAAGCTCGTCGAGGCTGGCGACCAAAGGATCCTGGTCGATGAGAATAAAGTCGGCACGCTGGCCAATCGCGATCCGCCCGATGCGACCATCGGCGAACGCCGCCCAGGCAGCATCGCTGGTCTGTGCGGCCAAGGCAAATTCACGCGGCAAAGTAGCGGCGAAGCTCAAAAATGGAGTTGGCAGCGCTGCATTCGCTCCCGATCCGTATGCCTGACGAACCCGGATCGAACTCAAGGCAAATTCCTGGATGGGCAGGGCACCGTTTGCAGAGGTCAAAGCGGAGGGCATCAGCGTCAATGCAGCCCCGCTCATGCCCATTCGGGCGAGTTCGGGTTGGGCGGGCCGTTCTCGCATCTCGATCCGCCAGCGCCGCTCGCCTTTGTAAGTCAGCGCCAGCTCGCCAATTGCATCGAGCAGCCCGGGCAGCGCCGCGCTGTCACGGAGGATCACGGCGGGCTGGAATCCGTCGATCCCCGCGCGGCTGAGGAGATTCTTGAGCTGAATCGAGGGTTCAATCGGGCGAGCAGCCAGGCGGGCAGGCACGCGCTGGACCGGCGGGCTCGGCGGCGAACCAAAGGAGATCCTGAGGCCGATCAGCCGCAACCTGTCATCATAGAGCCAAGGGGTGGGGCGCGGGCCGGCGATCAAAACCATGTCGTCCACGCTTGCCGCATAGCCGATGATCCGCAGCGACAGCAGTCCCGCATCGCCAGCCCGGCGATAGGACTGCCAGTCCTCGATAGTCGCGCCCACGTCGACTACCGTGGTGATGCCGCGTTCCAGCAGTAGCTTCTGCACGTCGATCAGGGCCTGATCGCGATCCTCCGGACGCGGGCGAGCGCCAGGCGAGGCAGGAGCGATGCGCGACAAGGCGAGGCGCATCAGTTCTACATGGCTGTCGATCAGCCCGGGCATCAGCACCCGGCCCTTGCCGTCAAGCCGGTAGTCGACCCGCATCGGCCGCTTCTCTCCGCGCTGGAAGAGCTGCTGGATGCGGCCATTGTCGTCGACCAGCAAGCCGGCGAAACGTTGCACCCGGCCATCGGCGGCAAGCGTCAGACCTTCAACATTGTCGATCAACGTGTCGGCTTGGGCAGGAGCTGTGAAGGCAACTGCGGCTAGCGAGAGCGCCGCCGCAAGGGCAAATCTCATTTTGCGCCCCGCCTCGGCAGTCTGCGGATCAATGCACTGGTATCCTGCCGGCCGCCGCCCAGCGCCTGAACATCGGCAAAGAGCTGATTGACCAGCGCGGTGATCGGCAATGAAACGCCGATGCCGCGGCCTTCGTCCATCGCCAGCCCCAGGTCCTTGCGCATCCAGTCAATGGCGAAGCCGAAGTCAAACTCGTCGTTCATCATCGTCTGCCAGCGGTTGTCCATCTGCCAGCTCTGCGCCGCGCCCCCGGAAATAGCCTCATAGACCTTGTCGGGATCAAGGTGTTCGGACTGGGCAAAGCGCGCGGCTTCGGCGAGGCCCGCAACAATTCCGGCGATGCAGATCTGGTTGACCATCTTGGTCGTTTGACCTGCTCCCGCCTTGCCGACATGAACGATGCGCGAGGTGTAGGCCTCCATCACCGCGCGCGCCGCATTGATCGCTTCGTTGCGGCCGCCACACATGACAGTGAGCGTGCCCTTTTCTGCACCGATTTGCGATCCGGTCATCGGGGCGTCGACGCAGTGCACCTCCTTGTCGCGCGCTTCGACCGCGATCTGGCGGGCGATTCGCGCAGAAACCGTAGTGTGATCGACAAAGGTTGCCCCCCGGCGCAGCGTGGTGAAGACACCCTGCGGCCCCAGCACAACATCGGCGAGATCGTCATCGTTGCCCACACAGGTCAGCACCACGTCTGCATCTCCCGCTGCGTCGGCGGGACTTCTAGCTACGCGGGTGGCAAGGCCCGGATTGGCTTCCTGCCACTTTTGCACCCGCCCGGGTGAGCGATTGTATATAGTCAGGCGGTGCCCGGCCGCGCCGATATGACGGGCGATCGCGCCGCCCATCACTCCGAGGCCAATGAAGGATACGTTTCTGCTTTCGCTCATGTCGCTCTTTTAGCCGCTTCGCGGCGCGCTGCCAGTCTTTTGCCGCAACCTGGCTTGTTTTGAACAGCGTTTGCTCTATCGACGCAGTCGCATGGCCTGGCTGAATCATCCCCGTTTTATCACTGCCATGCGTCTCGCTTTCTGGCTGACGCTGCTTTTTTCGCTGACCATGGCTGTGTTGCCTCAGCCGCCAAGGCTGCCAATCGACAGCATGGGCGATAAGTTCGCCCATATGCTCGCCTTCGCTGCTTTGACCTTCTTTGTCGGGCTGGGGTTTCCGGCAACCAATCCCTGGCGATTGGCAGAGCGCCTGTCGTTTGCCGGAGCCCTCATCGAGGTAATCCAGTCTTTGCCCATGCTGCAACGCGACTGCGACATCCGGGACTGGATTGCCGATACGGTGGCAATCCTCGTTGTCACCATGGCGATGCAACTGATCCTGCCGCGCTTGCGGGGCATCAGGTCTTAACGGTTTGCAAGCCGGGCGCATTGGTTTAGGTCGCGCGGATGCAAAAGCCAGCCGCATCATTCACCAGCGAAACCGCACTGCTCACCGTCGATGCCGTTCGCGCCGCCGCTGCCCGCATCGCCGGTGCCGTCGTGCGCACGCCGACGCTTCACAGCCAGACCCTGAGCGCAATTACCGGCGCGGAGATCTATCTCAAGTTTGAGAACCTGCAATTTACCGCTTCATACAAGGAGCGCGGCGCGCTGAATGCCATGCTGTTGCTGGGCGGTGAGCGCTGCAACCGCGGCGTGATTGCAGCTTCAGCCGGGAATCACTCGCAAGGGCTGTCCTACCATGGTCGCCGGCTCGGAATTCCCGTCACCATTGTCATGCCGCGCACCACGCCGACTGTCAAAGTCATGCAGACCGAAGCCGTCGGCGGCACGGTGGTGCTGCATGGCGAGAGCTATGACGAGGCCTATACCCATGCCCGCCAACTGGAAACCGAGCTTGACCTGACGTTCGTCCACCCCTTCGATGATCCGCATGTTGCCGCGGGGCAGGGGACTGTGGCGCTCGAAATGCTGGAAGACGTGCCCGATCTTGACATACTGGTGATTCCCGTCGGCGGCGGCGGGCTTGCCTCCGGCATGGGCACTGTCGCGAAAGCCATGCGGCCGGAAATCCAGTTGATCGGTGTTGAGGCAGAACTCTATCCCTCGATGTACAATTTGCTGAAAGGGGAGAGCCGGGCAGTGGGTGGCGACACCCTGGCTGAAGGTATTGCGGTGATCGAGCCGGGCAAGTTCACCTCTGGCGTGCTGTCCGATCTGCTCGACGATTTCGTGCTGGTAGACGAACACCGGATCGAGCGAGCCGTGGCGCTGCTGCTGCAGATCGAGAAGACCGTGGCCGAAGGGGCCGGCGCGGCGGGCCTGGCGGCAGTGCTCGCCTATCCCGAGCTGTTTGCTGGCAAGAAAATCGGCATAGTCATATCAGGCGGCAATATCGACACGCGCCTGCTTGCCAATATACTGCTGCGCGATCTGGCGCGGTCAGGCAGGCTGGCGCGGCTGCGGCTAGTGCTTCAGGATCGGCCTGGCTCGCTGCTGCGGGTCGCGCAGGTGTTCTATCGCTATAACGTCAATATCATCGAGATCGTCCATCAACGGGTGTTCACGCATTTGCCTGCCAAGGGCCTGGCAACGGAAATCGAATGCGAGGCGCGCGACGAGAAGCAGCTCGATTCGCTGATCGACGCCCTGAGGGCCGAAGGGTTCGACGTAAACATGGTCGAACTAAACTGATCGCCCGCGCATTGTCCGCCTTTGACACGGGTGTGCCCGCAGTTGTGCAAATTAGCGCTTCGTTTACCCTACTTCTTGGTTAAAACCCTTTTATCGCCGATGGGGGGGATGCATAGCAGGGCGCGCGCCGAATCTTCAGCGCCCGAAACATAGGAAACTGTCTGCTCGTGACGGCACCTGTTCGTTTTCCCCGTTTCTTCGTCACGAGCGTGGCGCCTTGCCCCTATTTGCCCGGGCGCAACGAGCGCAAGGTGTTTACCGAGCTTCGCGGACCCAATGCCGATGCGCTCAATGATGCGCTCGGCCGGATCGGTTTCCGTCGTAGCCAGACTGTCGCCTATCGGCCTTCGTGCATCGATTGTTCGGCCTGTGTTTCGGTTCGGGTCGTGGCGGGCGAATTTCAGCCCTCGACAACTCAGCGGCGCAACCTGAAACGGAATTCCGATCTCGAAGTAACGCTATGCCGTCCATGGTCGACCGTGGAACAATTTGAGTTGCTCCAGCGTTATCTTGGCCAGCGACATCCCGGCGGCGGGATGGCTTCAATGGATGAGATTGATTTTTCCGATATGGTCGAACATTCGCCGGTGACCAGTTATGTCGTTGAATACCGCGAGCCGTCAGAGGACGGCGTGGCTCCTGGTCGTTTGGTCGGTGCTTGCCTGACTGACAAGCAAGGCGATGGCCTTTCGATGATTTACAGTTTCTATGATCCTGATCATGCAGATCGTACGGGACTGGGCAATTTCATAATTCTAGATCACATCCGACGCTCGGCGGCGATGGGTTTGCCGTATGTTTATCTCGGCTATTGGGTCGATGGGTCAGCACGAATGCAATACAAGGTTCGCTATCGGCCGCTTGAACAGCTGACGCGCAGCGGGTGGGAACGGATCGGCGCACACCAGCAAGATCAGCTCATCCTGGAAGCAACCAAGGCGCAGCGCCATCCGCTCGCTCAACCAGACGGTGGAAGCAAGGACGGTGTGCCTGGCGGGCAGGAGCAATACCGCTTGTCTGATTGATAGGTCGTGCCTGCGTTATTTTCCCCGCCTTTGCTTTCGCTCGCACTAATGATGCTGGCGGCCGAGCCTGCACAGCAGCCATCGCCGAACACTGATGCCGAACTTGAAGCGCTGATCCCGCAAGCGGCAGTCAACAATCCCGAAGCCTGGGCGAACACCACTTTGTCGCCAAATGCACCTGCTACCGTTCCGCAGTCGGCCCTGGACGCCTCTTCGCCCATGGTCGGTGATGCAGATTTTCGTTTGCCGTGGCCGGATGAGAGCCTGGCCCTTCCCGAACTGGTCAACCTTGAACCCGATCCTGACGTGACCGAATTCCTGGCTGGGGGCGAAGGCACGCTGACAGCAGAGCCGGTCGAAGGCGAGGTGCTGCGAATTTCAAAACATGCCCAGCTGGTGGTGCCGCGTGACAAGGTCAGTTTGCCGATGCGCGATGCGCTGGCAGTGCGTTTCGCAGCGCTTTCGACCATTGAGCGCCTGTCCGGCGATGGCGTCGACAATCGGGCCCAGCTGGCAGCGCGAGCACGCGAAGACGGGAAACTCCTGCATTTGTTGCTGCGCGGATATGGCTATTTCGACGCCGAGGTGGTCCAGACCATTAGCGATGCAGAGCAGGCCGAGGTACGCTTTCAGGTTACCCCCGGTGCGCGCTATGCCATCGCGTCTGTCGATCTGGGTGATTTGACCCAAACAGGCGCGGACTATGCGGCCCTGAGCGGCGCCTTCGGCATTGTCAGCGGCGATCCGGTTGACAACGATACGATCGTCATGGGCAGCGCCCGGCTGGAAACCGAGCTGGGCGAACGCGGCTTCGCGCTGGCGCAGGTGGGCGAG
>JANLSP010000037.1:0-2481 GCA_031362485.1 Novosphingobium sp. | reverse complement strand
CGCCCCGCCGGCGATCCGGCCGGTGGGGGCGGTGATCCAGCTGGTTTGCCAGTTGTCCTTGGTGCTCAGGTGTTCGTCGTAATGCATTGCATCGCTGCCCTGCAGGTCAATCGCCATTTCCGACAGTTTCTGGCGGCTGCGCACCGAGACCAGCTTGTTAAGCGAGCCTTCGGGGCCTGGCTCCATCCCCGCCTTCATCATCATCATCGCCCGCGCCGTGATCGCATCGAGGCCATTGCGCATGGCATAGTTGCGCGCGATCGCGGAGCGGATCCGACCATCCTGGATGGCTGGTTTGCCGCCCACCTTGGTTTGCTTGGCAAGGCTGATAAACAGATCGAGATGCGGACCGAAGCCGGAGCTGTCGGTCGCAACATAGCGTTCGATCATCAGCGTCGCCATGGCCACCGCAAAGCCGCCGCCGACCGGCGAGAGGCGATTGCTGTCATCGATCTTCACATCGTCGAAGAACACCTCATTGACGTGAGAATCGCCGCCGGCAAGCTTGATCGGGCGAGCTTCGACGCCGGGCGCGCGCATGTCGACCCAGAAATAGGTTAGCCCCTTGTGCTTCTGGACGATTGGATCGGTGCGCGCGACGATGACGCCGTAGTCGGCATGATGCGCATAGCTGGTCCACAGCTTCTGGCCGTTCAGCTTCCAGCCGTTGCCATCCTGCTCGGCGCGCAGGCGAAGGCCGGCCAGGTCTGACCCGGCGGCGGGCTCCGAAAAAAGCTGGCACCAGATTTCCTCGCCCTGCATCGCGTTGATTACGCGCTCGCGAACGAACGACTTGTCTTCGCAGAATTTCATCATGATCGGCACCGGCATGCCCAGGCTAATTCCGAAATAGGTGTTCGGCATGCCGTATTTCATCTCTTCGGTCTCGAATGCGACCTTCTCGATATGCGATAGACCCTGACCGCCAAAATCGGGAGACCAGTTGATTCCGGCATATCCGGCATCGAAACGCGCCTTGAGATAGCGGCGACCGAGCGCGAGGTCTTCGGCCTCGGACAGGCCCTTGCGGGCTACGCTGCCAAACTCACTCGCGACCGACTGGAGCCATGCGTCGGCCTTGGCGGAATAGGCTTCGATATCGCTCATGCATCGTCTCCTGCCAGCTGGTCAACCAGCACATCTTCCCAGAACAGCAAATTGCCTTGCTCGACCGCGAGCGTGCGGGCGCGGCGCATGTGGAGGTGCAGCCCGCCTTCCCATGTCACGCCGATACCGCCGTGAATCTGCACGCAGTCGCGCGCGGCGGTATCGTAAGCTTCGGTCGCTTGGATGCGCGCGGCGGCTGCGGCCTTGAGGAAGTCCGGCTGTCCTTCGCGCGTCGCCGCATGCAGCGCGCCGGCGCGGGCCAGTTCGACCAAGCCATAAAGCTCGGCAATCCGGTGTTTGACGGATTGGAATGCCCCGATCGGCTGTCCAAAGGCGCGGCGCGTGTTGGCATAGTCGCGCGCGCGTTCCATCAGCGCCTCGGCGCCGCCGGTCTGTTCATGCGCCGTGACCACCGCCTGGAGGGCCAGAATATTGAGCGCAGCGGCAATCGCCGCCTCGCCCGATGCAAGCAGTACTGCCGCAGTGTCCTGGAACGCGAGATTGGCGGTGCAGCGCGTGTTGTCGAAGGTGTTGAATCCCTCGCGCTCCGCTCCAGCCAGATCGGCCGCGACGAGGACCGGTGTGCCGCCCTGATTTGCCAGCACGATGGCCAGGTCGGCCTTGAGCCCCGCCGAGACCGAAGGCTTAATACCGTTCAGTTTTCCGCCCGCGAAGGTGACAGCGGCGCATGCCGGAACGGTTTCCTGCCCCTCGGCGAAGGCCACGGCGCCAATCGCTTCGCCGGTCGCGAATCTGGGCAGCCATTCGCTCTTCAGCACATCAGAGCCGTGATCCAGAATGGCGCGCGACGCGCCAAGGGAGCTTGTCAGGAAAGGGGCACCCGAGAGCGTCCGCCCGGCCTGCAGCGCGATCAGGCCAAGCTCGACCAGCGAGAGATCAAGCCCGCCATAGGCCTCTGGCAGCGCCAGTGCAGTCCAGCCCTGTTCTTTCGCGGTTTCCCAGAATGCATCAAGAAACTGGCCCTGCTGATCGAGCAGCGGCAACAATTGCGCGAACCCGACCCGCGCTTCCAGCACGCGGCGCGATTCTTCGGCGATGGCTAACTGGCCTTCGTCATAGAGCAGTGACATTGGACATCCTGGCTTTTGAGGAAATTCGCCTACCCTTGGCGCGATGGTGCGGGCGGCGCAATATGGCGCAAGTGATCAGCAGGTATAAGATGGACTGAAGGTCATCTCAGCGCGTCGGCATCGGCGGTGACATTGATGTGGGTGACTGCCAATCGATGCGCACTTGCCGGTAGGCGAAGCGCCAGCCTTGCGGGGTCAGGCGAAGTTGATCGTTGTAGGTGCCGACATGATCAAGGCCATTGTTGCAATAGACCGAGAAATAGGCGCGTGCTGTGGCGCTCTG
>JANLSP010000689.1:0-2104 GCA_031362485.1 Novosphingobium sp. | reverse complement strand
CATCAAGCAGCGTGACAGTCGCACCGAAGACAATTTTGTCTCCCGACAAGGTCGTGGGATCAACGATCTGCGCGCGGCTCACCCGGTCTTCCAGATCGCCAATCAATGCCTCGACCTGGCCCTGGCGTTCCTTGGCAGCGTGGTATTCGGCATTTTCCGAGAGGTCGCCGTGGGCGCGCGCTTCCTCGATCGCCTCGACGATCCGCGGACGCTCCTCGCGCAAGGCTTTCAGCTCGGCAATCTGCCGCTCATAACCTTCCGCCAGCATCGGTAACTTCTCGATACTCGCCATCCCTGTTGGTCCTTCCTGCGTCGCCCGGATACCTGCCGGAGTGCAGCGACTAAAAATCCGCCCCTTCCCCGGAGGGGAAAGGATCGCCCGTTCGCGATGTAAGAAAACGCGTCTAGTCAGCCATAATAGGACTGTAACGAGCGGACTTCAAGTTTTGCGGACCTGAGCGCCTTGATCGCCTGCGCCGCCGCCACCGAGGCAGTCGCCGTGGTGAAGTAGGGCACCTTGCCCTTTAGCGCCGAAGCGCGGATCGATTGCGAGTCCTTGAGGCTCTGCCAGCCTTCGGTGGTGTTGATAATCAGCGCCACTTCGCCATCGACAATGCGGTCAACAATATGGCGCCGGCCTTCGGCGACCTTGTTCACCCGCTCGACCGGCAGACCCGAATCCGCAAGATAGCGCTGGGTGCCGCCGGTGGCGATAACCGAAAAACCAATTTCGATCAGCAACTTAATCGCAGGCAATATCACAGCCTTATCGCTGTCCTTGACTGAGACGAACGCAATTCCCTCCATCGGCAGATTGGTTCCCGCGCCAATCTGGCTCTTGGCGAAAGCCATTGCGAAAGTGGCATCGATGCCCATCACTTCGCCGGTCGACTTCATTTCCGGCGAAAGCACCGGATCGACGCCCGGGAAGCGGGCGAAGGGAAACACCGCTTCTTTGACCGCCATATAGGGCAAGTCGCGTTTGAACGGCGGGAATTTCGACAGTTTTTCCCCAGCCATCACCCGCGCGGCGATCTTCGCAACTGGCTGGCCGATCGCCTTGGCGACGAAGGGCACGGTGCGGCTTGCGCGCGGGTTGACCTCGATAAGGTAGACTATATCGGCCTGAACGGCGAACTGGATGTTCATCAGACCCTTGACGCCAAGCGCCTTGGCAAGCAGCTCAGCCTGACGCTCCATCTCGGCAATAACGCTGGCGGCAAGGTTATAGGGCGGAAGGGTGCAGGCACTGTCGCCCGAATGGATACCCGCCTCCTCGATATGCTGCATCACGCCTGCGACGACGACCTGGTCCCCATCGCACAACGCATCGACATCGCATTCGATGGCATCACGCAAGTAACGGTCTATCAGCACCGGCGAATCGCCCGAAACCTGCACGGCGGTGGCGATATAATCATCAAGCTGGGCTTCGCTGTCGACAATCTCCATGGCGCGGCCGCCCAGCACATAGCTTGGGCGGATCAGCACCGGATAGCCAATCCGCGATGCCACGGCGACGGCTTCGTCGCGGCTACGGGCAATGCCGTTCTCGGGCTGCCTGAGGCCCAGTTTCTCGACCAGCGCAGAGAAGCGCTCGCGGTCTTCGGCCAGGTCAATCGCGTCGGGCGAGGTTCCGAGAATGGGAATACCGGCATCTTCCAGCGCCTGTGCCAGCTTGAGCGGCGTCTGGCCGCCGAACTGGACGATGACGCCAACCAGTTCGCCGGCCTGCTGTTCTACGCGCAGTATTTCAAGCACGTCCTCGGCCGTCAGAGGCTCGAAATAGAGCCGGTCGGACGTGTCGTAATCGGTGCTCACCGTCTCGGGATTGCAGTTGATCATTATCGTCTCGTAGCCCGCTTCGGCCAATGCGAAGCAGGCGTGGACGCAGCAATAGTCGAACTCGATGCCTTGGCCGATGCGATTGGGCCCGCCGCCGAGGATGACGATTTTCCTTGCCCGGGTCGGCGCCGACTCGCACTCAGGCGCGCCAAAGCTGGGCGCCTCGTAAGTCGAATACATGTAAGGGGTCACCGCCTCGAATTCGGCGGCGCAGCTGTCGATCCGCTTGAACACCGGATAGACGCCGAGTTTGTGCCGC
>JANLSP010000665.1:0-4620 GCA_031362485.1 Novosphingobium sp. | reverse complement strand
CGCACCTGAAGCCGACGTGGCTGGTCGAGGTATCGACCGGCTGGGCATAGCGCGCTGCTGGCCGATAGCGCTGGCAATAAGACTCGGCGCAAAGGTGCGAGCCGCCCTTCATCACCTTGCGCGGGATTTTGATCGAGTCCGATTTGACCATGCTGCCGCCGCGCGTGCCGCCGCGCGGATTGGCAGGCACGCAACATGCGCCGCCGCGCTTGCGCTCGATTTTCGGCTGGGCGAACCAGTCGGCAGTCCACTCCCAGACATTGCCGATCATATCGTAAAGGCCATAACCATTGGGCGGGTAGGAGCGGACCGGCGAAGTGCGCAGCCAGCCGTCTTCCTCGGTGTTGCCGTGCGGAAATGGGCCTTGCCAGTAGTTCGCCAACATCCGGCCTTCTGGCGCAAGTTCGCTCCCCCAGGCATAGTCGGCATCTTCGAGCCCGCCGCGCGCCGCCCATTCCCATTCGGCCTCGGTGGGCAGCGCCTTGCCCGCCCAGGCAGCATAGGCTTCGGCGTCCGCGTGGGCGATGTGGACGGCGGGGTGATCTTCGAGGCCCGCAATACTGCTCCCCGGCCCCAGCGGCGCGCGCCACATTGCGCCCAGCCGAAAATGCCACCAGACTGGCCCGCCGGTCAGCGGCACCGGGGCAGGCGTTGGTTCGAACACGAGGCTGCCAGGGTGGGCGAGCTCGGGCAGCATCCCGGGATAGTCTTTCGGGTCGGGCGGCACTTCGGCCAGCGTCACATGGCCGGTGACGGCAACGAATGCGGCAAACTCTGCATTGGTCACGGGCGCGGCATCGATGCGGAAACCATCGACGCGCACCCGGCGCACCGGCGCCTCTTCGGGATAGAAAGCCTCCGATCCCATGGCGAAAATTCCGCCGGGAATGCCAATCATGGTGTCAGTCGATATCGACTCTGACATGCGGAACATCACCTTCAATCCGCCCTCGCGGCGTTGGATAGTCCGTCACGGTTACCCCCAGATCGCGCCCGATGTCGAGCGTCTCACCGCCGCCGGCAGGCGCGAAATAGTTCAGTGGCACTGCGCCGCGCACCAGTTCTGTCCCGCTAGATGAAAGGATGATGTCCGCGCCCTTGCCCATGCCTTGCGAGGCAAAGCGCAAGGTCAGGTTTGCCGGACCTGCCGGCAGCGCCCGCACTGCCTTGATCTGCGTAATTTCCCTGGGATCAGTCGATCGCGCCCAGGTGAAGCTCGGCCTGCCGTGATCGAGCCACAGGCTCCAGCCGCCGAACTGGCTGCCCAGCGCCACGACTGCGCCCGATGCTCCGGGCTTGTCGAGGACAAGATCGGCGTTCAGCGTGAAGGATCGCCCGATCAGGATCGGATCGCCCATCGCCGGAATGCTGACATCCTTGCTCCAAAAGTCGAATGTCTTGCGCCTGCCCGCGCGGGCTCCGAAGCCGCCGCGGCCGGGGCCGAAAATGTGGTTGAGCGGGAACACGTTGTTGCGCTCCGCCTCGCGTTTCCAGATTGCCTGCAGCTCGGCCAGCTTCTCCGGATTGCGCGCCGCGACGTCCGCACCTTGCGCGAAGTCCTTCGTCAAGTCGTAGAGCGACCATTCAACCATCGGCCGCGCGCCGCCGCGCTTCGAGGCTACGTCCCACGGCAAGCGTCCATTGTCGGCGCTGGCGAACCAGCCATTGTGCCACAGGCCAACCGAGCCGCTGATTTCGAAATACTGGGTGCGCGGGCGGGCCGGCTCGCAGGCCGAGAGGCTGGGCAGCAGGCTCTGCCCGTCGAGCGGCTTCTGGGCCACGCCCAGCACTGCCTTGGGTGCGGGCACGCCAGCGGCCTCATAGATCGTCGGCGCGAGGTCGATCAGGTGGCCAAACTGGGGGCAAACGCTGCCGGGCCGCGCGGTGCGCTTGCCCCAGCTCATGATCATGCCCTGCCGCACCGCGCCCAGCATCGAGGCGCGCTGCTTCATCCAGCGCAGCGGCGTGTTCATCGCCCAGGTCCAGCCGGCAGGATAGGAGCCGTAAGTCGCGCGACTGCCCAGCCGCCCCGTATTGGCCTGCAGCCACGCTTCGTCTTCGTCGTGCGTCGCCATGCCACGCAGTTCGTTGATCGTGCCCTTGGGGCCTGCCTCGGCGCTGGCACCATTGTCGCCCTGCACAATCGAAATCAGCGTGTTGTCGAGCTGGCCGATCCGCTCCAGTTCGCTGATGACGCGACCAAGCTGCTCATCCTGATAGGCAAGCTGCGCGGCGGCAACCTCCATCGAACGCGCGGCGAAGGCTTTCTGCGCGGGAGTCAGGCTGTCCCACGCGGGAATTTCCGCCGGGCGCGGGGTCAGCCTTGTGCCGCGCGGGACAACGCCTGCCGCGATCTGGCGGGCGAGGCTGGCCTCGCGCATCCGGTCCCACCCGCCATCGAACTGGCCCTTGAAACGGGCGATCCACTCCGGCGGCGCCTGATGCGGCGCGTGGGTCGATCCCGGTGCGAGGTAGATGAAGAAGGGTTTGTCCGGACCGCCCGCCTTCTGGTTGTGCACCCAGCGCAGCAGGTCATCGACGAGGCGCTTATCGGCCATGTCGCCCTTGCCTTCGTCGGGGTCCACCAGCGTGGTGCCGCGAAACATCGCCGGCTCGAACTGGTCGGTGTCGCCGTGCGGGAAGCCGAAATAGTATTCGAAACCGAGTCCGGTGGGCCAGCTGTCGAAGGGCCCTGCCGGTCCGCGATCTGCGCCAGGGTTGTTGTGATGCTTGCCGAACATCGCGGTGTTATAGCCATTCAGCCGCAGTACCTGCGCGATGGTAGCGGTCTCGGGCAGGATGCGCCCGCCATATCCGGGAAAATTGGCAGGCAGGTCGGAAAGATAGCCGACCCCGGCGTTGTGGTGGTTGCGCCCGGTCAGCAGCGCCGCGCGGCTCGGCGAACAGATACCCGTCACATGGAAGCGGTTATAGCGCTGCCCGGTGGCCGCGAGCCTTTCCATGTTGGGCGTGGGAACCGGCCCGCCGAATGCGCTGGACATGGCAAAGCCCACGTCGTCGGCCATGAACAATAACACGTTGGGCGCGCCATCGGGCGCGCGGACCGGGCGGGCAGTCCCAGGCCTTGCGTCCCCGATGTTTTCTGCGAGCGCGCCATCGAAGGGCGGGGCTGGGATCGGCAGCGTGGTGCGGTCTGCTTGCGCCAGCGCGCTCGTGCCGGCCAGCAGGGCAATAGTGCCCAAAGCCACTTTCAACCTGTATCGCATGACGTCATCCTCTTCCGTCCCGTCAGGCTAGCGGTCAAGGCAGTGGGCATCAACAAGCCACTGGCGAATCAGCGGGTGCTGGGCCACATTGAACACAAGAACAGCGGGCCGAAGCGCGCCCCGGGAGAGAAATGAGCATGAAAGTTCAGCCTGCAGCCTTCCTGCGCACCACCCTGCCGCTCGGCATCGACATGGCGGAAAAATACGATTCGGGTCGCTATCATTCGATCTGGCTGCCCGATCACATGGTCAGCTTCTGGCCCGATTCGATCTGGACCCCGGAATTTACCGATCTCGCGCTGTCGTCGCCCAGCCCGCACCGACATCTCGATGGCATGGCGGTCGCGGCGGCAACCGCGGTGCTGACCAAGAACGTGCCGCTGGCGATGTGCGTGGTCGATACGGTGCGCCGTCATCCCTCGCTGCTGGCACAATCCGCGCTGACCATTAGCCACCTCTCGAAAGGCCGCTTTATCCTTGGGCTTGGCTCGGGCGAGCTGGAGAACACGGTTCCCTATGGCTTCGATCTCGAAAAGCCGGTCAGCCGGCTGGAGGAATCGATCAAGGTCATCAAGCTGCTATGGCACAGCGAGGGCAAGGTCGATTTTGAGGGCCAGTTCTACCGGCTCGAGCATGCGCGGATGGATACCGAGCTTTATGACGGCAAGGCGCCGCCGATCTGGCTGGGCTCGGTCGGCCCGCGCATGCTGCGGATCACCGGCGAACAGGGCGACGGCTGGTGGCCGGCGGGCACCTACACGCCCGAGGACTATGCAACCAAGCTCAAAGTTATCCTTGATGCCGGCGAGGCGGTGGGCCGCGACATGAGCCATTTCGTGCCAGCGCTCACGCAAATCTGTCTGGTGGGCGATGATGATGAATGCGCCGAAATGCTCGAGCAGCCGATGGTCAAGTCGATCATCCTGATGCAAACGGCAGCCGACCTGCGCCAGTTCGGCTATGAACACCCGATGGGCCCGGAATGGCGCGGAATCCACGATTTCGATCCGGTGCGGCTATCGCGCGAGCGGATCATCCAGTTCTGCAATGACCTCGACACCCAGGCGATCCGCGACATCTTCCCGGTGGGCTCGGTCAAGGAGGTTGCCGCCAAGTTCAAGGGCTTTGTCGATGCGGGCATGCGCGTGTTCAAGGTAATGGACTACGGCGGCATGGCGGGCGCGAAGTTCGCCGCGCGGTCTGCGGCCAAAGTGCTCGAGGTCGAAGATGAAGTGCTGCGGCTGTGCGGGGATATGGCGTGAGCGGAGTCAACGCCGCTGATTTGCTGGCGCGAGCCGCCGGAGAAACAGGCCTGTCTGACTGGGGCGATGCCACATTCACCGAACGCTTCGGCCTCGCCGTCAAACATATCAATTCTATCCCGATGGACAGC
>JANLSP010000651.1:0-3709 GCA_031362485.1 Novosphingobium sp. | reverse complement strand
CCAGGGCCGCGCGCGCGGCCGCCTCGCTCAAGTGATGCGCGCAAGCGATCGGGGTGAAACATACAAACATCGAAGGACAAGCAATGAAACTGGTACGGTATGATGACAACGGGACGGCATCCCTCGGAGTGGTGAAAGGCGATGGCATCGTTCCCTTGGCCGCGCTCGGATGCACCAGCGCGACGATGCTCGAATTGATCGAGGCAGGCCCCGCCGCACTCGTGGCAATCCGCCTGGGGCTTGAGACTGCTGCGCCGGTCCTTGCGCTGGACGATGCGCGGCTTATCGCCCCGATTGAAAAGCCCGGAAAATACCTCGCCATCGGCATGAATTACGGCAAGCATCTTGAAGAGGCCGATCGCTTAGGGGTTGCCCGTGCCAGTCATCAGGTTTGGTTCAACAAGCAGACGACCTGCCTGGTCGGTCCGTTTGACGCTATCGAACCGGGACCGACCGAGAAACTGGATTATGAGGTCGAACTGGGCGTGGTCATCGGCACAAGGGCGAAGAACGTGTCAGAAGGGGACGCCGCTCGTCACGTCTTCGGCTATTTCGTTGCCAATGATGTATCCGCCCGCGATTATCAGTTCCATTCGCCGACCATGATGATGGGCAAGTCGTTCGATACCCATGGCCCGATTGGCCCGTGGATCGTCACCGCGGATGAAGTGCCGGACCCGCACACACTCGAGCTCAGGTGCTTCGTCAATGGCGAGCAGCGCCAATCCAGCAACACGAGCCAGATGATTGCCAATATCTGGCAACAGATCGCCTATGTCACTTCTGCCTTTACGCTGGAACCGGGCGATCTGATCGCCACGGGAACGCCGGAAGGCGTGGGCGTGGCAATGGACCCGCAGCTATTCCTCAAACCTGGCGATGTCGTGCGCTGCGAGATTGAGAATATCGGCAGCATTGAAAATCGCGTGGCTGGCTGACGCCTCGATCCGGGAGAGCATATCATGGCGGTTATCAGCTCCTATTCCTATACGCTCGAAGTACCCGATCTGGACGAGGGGATCCGTTTTTACAGCGATGCCGGGCTGATTCCCGTGCGCGAGGGCAATGTCGTCAAATTGTCCTGTCAGGGTCAAAGCCGCGAATCCGTCGTCCTGCTTGGCGGGTTTCCCGGCAAGCGCCTGCATCACATCACCTTGCGCGCCGAGGCTCTCGGCGAGATTGCCGCTAGTGTGGGCACTTGCGGTGGCATTGTAGTGGGCGCGCCCGACGGCTTTGACGAAGAGGGGCTGTGGATGACGGATCCCCATGGCATGCTGATCCATCTGATCGAGCGACCGTCCGATCCCGCGTTGGCACCGGTCGAACAATTCACCGTCAACCAGCCTGGTCATCTGGACCGCATTCGTCGCTCGGCCATCTTGCCGGGCGCCTCCTATGCTCCCGCGGCTCCGCTTCGCCTGGGCCATGTGCTGCTTTTCACCCCCGATGTCGCCGCCAGCGTCAGGTTCATGACCAAAGCGCTCGGCATGGGCCTTGCAGACCGGGCGCAGGAGGTGATTGCCTTTTGCTGCGCGCGCAAGAACAGCGACCATCATGTTGTCGCCTTTGCCCTGTCACCCGGCATTGGCTTCCATCACGGCAGCTTCCAGCTCACCGATCCTGATGCGGTCGGACGGGGCGGAGCGGCACTGCTGGCAAAGGCGGGCAAGGGCGATTGGGGATTTGGTCGCCACACCATCGGATCCAACTTCTTCCATTATATCCAAGACCCCTGGGGCTCGTGGTTCGAATACTATTGCGACATGGACTATATCGACGACTACGCGCTGTGGACGCCGACCAACTACGCAATGGATGATAGCCTCGCGAGTTGGGGGCCAGCGGTTCCCCGTGACTTCGTTCACAATTACGAACATGACCCGATCGGAGTAGCGGCATGAACCAGAGCAAAATGGATGGCATCCATGTGTGCGATTGGGGAAGGAAAGGCCCGCGCGTCGTCATGATCCATGGGGGTGCTCAGGGAACCAGCGCTGCCGGCCACAGCAACTTTCGCGATCAGGAGCGGCTGGGCTCGGCAGGCTGGCATCTGGTTGTGCCGGATCGTCCGGGACATGGCGCCAGTCCGGATCCGGGGCGCCCGGATGATGCTGTCGCCGATGGCGAATGGGCCGCCGAACTGCTGGGCGAGGGAGCCCATCTTGTCGGACACAGCTTCGGCGGCCTCGTGGCACTCGCGGCCGCCGCGAAGCGCCCGCAAGCGGTGCACTCACTCATCCTGATCGAGCCTGCCTTGCTGAAGGTTGCCGCGCACAAGCCGGCGGTGCGCGCGATGTTGTTCGGCATGGCGAAGGCGCTCATCCTGCCCTATTCGGCCGGGACCAAGGCGCTGAAGATCATGAAGGTTCTTGGCATTCCCGACGAATTTGCGCTCTCGAAGACCGATCTGGAAAGCCTGGGCTCCTCGCTCAAGCGGGCGAAGTTGCCGGCCAAGCGGCAAATGAATGACTGGTTGGCCTCTGTCCGCGCATCAAAGATTCCATTTCTCGTGATTTCGGGCAGCAGCCCGGGTTTTCAAGCCGTGGGCGAGGTCGCTGCCGAAAAGGCCGGCGGTCTTCACGCCATTTCCCCGATCGACCATCACTTTCCGCAGTGGAATGGCGATCCGTTCAACCGGCTCCTCACGGATTTCTGGTCCCGTTCCGATGCCGAAAGAAAGCAAGTGTCATGCGCCTGATCGCGACAGAAGAGGCCTTTGCGCCGCAGGAATATATCGATGCCTTCCTGGCGATGTCCGCGAAACTGAACACCCCCGTCTCGCGCTATCTGGAGATCTACTATCGCAGGGCGGAAGCGGTGCGTCAGCTGACCGATCTGGATTATCGCATCGAAGAGATGGACAAGTTCGGTGTCGACATGCATCTGCTCGGCATCACCGGGCCTGGCGTGCAGGCATTCGACGCCGCCTTTGGCACCGAACTGGCTTCAATTGCCAACACTCAGCTAGCAAAAGCGATTGCCCGGCGTCCAGGACGATATGCCGGACTTGCCGCTATCGCGCCGCAAGATCCCGCGGGCGCCGTGCGCGAGATTGACTGGGCAATCGGCGGGCTAAAATTGAATGGCGTCATCATCAACTCGCACACTCATGGCGAATACCTGGACGATCCCAAGTTCTGGCCGATCTTCGAGGCAGTCGTCGCGCACGATGTGCCGATCTATCTCCATCCCACGTTCCCGCCCGATGCGCATATCGAGCCTTACTCGCATTACGGAATGATGGGCGCTTTATGGGGATTCGGCGCGGAAACTTCGCTCCATGTCGTGAGGCTGATCATGGCGGGAGTGTTCGACCGATTCCCCAAGCTCAAGATCGTGCTTGGCCATCTTGGCGAGGCGATCCCCTTCTGGATGGGGCGGCTGGACAACCGCTATGCCAACATTCTGAGGCGCGGCGGGCTGGAGCCGCTTGGCATGAAACGGCTGGAGCGCCTGCCCAGCGAGTATTTCAGAACGAATTTCTGGATCACCACCAGTGGCATGAACACCAATCCGCCGCTTGAGTTCTGTCTCAAGATGATGGGCGACGATCGGGTCATGTGGGCAGTCGACTATCCCTTCGAGCAGACGGCCGAAGCTGTGCCGTTCATCAAGGCCGCTCCGCTGAGCGAGACAGTGATGCGCAAAGTCACCCATGAAAACGCGCAACGTCTGTTTCGCATCGCGGCAAAGTAGGCAATCAAAACGG
>JANLSP010000642.1:0-12096 GCA_031362485.1 Novosphingobium sp. | reverse complement strand
CTCCGGTCGCCGCCTACCCGTTCATGAAGCGGATCACCTGGTGGCCGCAGGCGTGGCTGGGGCTGGTGTTCAGCTGGGGAGCCCTGGTGGGCTGGACGGAGCTGCGCGGGGACTATGTGCATGTCCTCGCCGCACTCTATGCCGGATCGATCTGCTGGGTGATCGGCTACGACACGATCTATGCCTTGCAGGACCGCGAGGACGACGCGCTGGTTGGCATCCGATCAAGCGCGCTGCGCATGGGCGCGCGGGTGAAGGGTGGCGTGGCCGTTTTCTATGCGGCGGCCATCGGCTTTCTGGCGCTCGCCTGCTGGATGCTGCGGCCTGACTGGCTGGCGCTGCTCGCGCTGATACCTGCCGCCGCGCATCTGGCATGGCAGGTCTTGACGCTTGACCCGGCACGCGCCGACAATGCGCTCGGCCGGTTTCGTTCGAACCGGATGACCGGGCTGCTCATTGCCCTGGCCTGCTGGGTGGTAGGAAATGCCTAGAATTTTAATGTCGGTCGTCATTGCACTTGCGGTTCTTGTCGGGTGCAAACCTGCGGGGGAAGCTGCACCGCAGCCATCGGTCGCGGCAAGCGCTTCGCCAGATGCCGCTGCGGCGCCATCGGCTACGGCGGCTGCAGCATCCTCCGAGCGGTTCATCGCTATCGGCACCGAACCCTTCTGGAACGTGACGATCAAGGACGGCAAGGCGACCTACAGCACGCCCGAAGATCCGAATGGGCAGTCACTCGCGGTCGAAGTCACGCACGATGGCGCATCGCGCCGCTTCGCCGGGACGTTCAAGGGCCAGCCTTTCGTGCTCAACCTTCGCCCGGAGACCTGCAGCGACGGTATGTCCGATCGCCGCTATGGCCATGCCGCCGATCTTGCGGTGGGCGGCGAATCCTTGAGAGGTTGCGCCGACCCGGGCACGGCGCTCAAGCCCGAATAATGTGCAATCTCTACCGCATGACCAAAGGCGTCGATGAAGTCGCGCGGCTATTTGCGGTAGAGGCGGTTCCGGGCGCGAATTTCGCTGCCGAGCTCTATCCGGGTTATCCCGGTATCGTGGTGGCCGAAGGCGCCGCGCGCGCAATGAACTGGGGCTTTCCGGTGGTATTGACCGGCAAGCAGGGCCAGAAGCTCAAGCCCAAACCAGTTACCAATGCCCGCGACGACAGGTTGCATACGCCCTTCTGGCGAGAGAGTTTTACCAGTAGGCGCTGTCTGATCCCGGTCAGCCAATGGGCGGAGCCGGAGGGCGAAGCCGGGCGGATGACGCGAACTTGGTATTCGCTTCCCGGTGAGGACCAGTTCGCGGTCGCCGGGCTGTGGCGACAGAGTGCCGAGTGGGGCGCGGTCTATGCCATGGTCATGGTCGATTCCTCGCCGCAGATGCGCGATGTCCATGACCGGATGCCGGTTATTCTGGCGCGCGACGATTGGCAGGGCTGGATGATGGCCGAATCGCACGAAGCAAAGTCGCTGGTGGCGCAATGGCCGGGCGAACTTGACGTAGAGCGCACCGGCCAGCGCTGGGCCGGGGGCGACATCGATCTGCAACTTCCATTCACATGATTGACATAAGGCCCAAGGCAGAGGAAGGCCGCGCCGCCGATTTACTCTGCTTCCCTCTGCTTGACCAAGGACAATACCGCATGACCATTTCGCCCCGCTCGCCTTTGGTTGCCCTTGCACTCGTTCTTGCGCCCGCTGCTGCACTCGCACAAAACCCACCTGCCGCGCCTGCCGCCTCAACGCCGGCAAAGCAGTTCGCCCCCGGCATCGCCATCGCCAACCGCGATGAAATCATCGCGGCCGCGACCGCCTTCCGCAATGCAAATGCCGAGCGGCAGATTGTATATAAAAACCAGATTGCCATGGCCGAGGCCCGCCGCCGGCAGATCAATGCCGAGCTCGCACCGCTGATAAAGAAGTTCAAGGACGACCAGCTGACAGGCAGCGCTTCGCAGAGTGAACTGCAACAGCAGGCGCAGGCGATCCAGAGCATGCAACAGACCGCCGTTCAGGAGCTGCAGGGCATGCTTGGCCCGATGTCCCTGTCCGAGGCCTATGTCCAGGAGCAGATCGGCGATGTGATGAGCAAGGCTATCGTTGCAGCCATGGACAAGCGCGGCATCACCATGGTGGTCCCGCCGCAGAATCTGCTGGCCTTCAACAACGGCTATAATCTCAACGCGGATGTGCTGGCCGAGCTCAATGCCATGCTGCCCAAGGCCAATGTCATCCCGCCCGATGGCTGGCGCCCGCGCGCCGAGCGCGAGGCGGCAGCGGCGCAGGCCGCGCAACTTGCGCCCTCAACTGCTCGGCCTGCGCGCAGCCGCAACTAAGCCAAAGCGCTACTCCGCCGCCAGCAATTCCTCGGCAGCCTCCAGATCGACGCTGACGAGGCGCGAGACGCCCTGTTCGACCATGGTTACGCCGAACAGACGGTGCATGCGGCTCATGGTAACCGCGTTGTGGGTGACGATGAGATAGCGCGTGTCGGTTTCCTGCACCATTGCGTCGAGCAGGTCGCAGAAACGCTCGATATTGGCGTCGTCCAATGGCGCGTCGACTTCGTCCAGAACGCAGATGGGTGCGGGGTTGGTGAGGAACAGCGCAAAGATCAGCGCAATGGCCGTCAGCGCCTGTTCTCCGCCTGAAAGCAGAGTAAGCGACTGCAGCCGCTTGCCCGGTGGCTGGGCATAAATTTCGAGGCCGGCTTCAAGCGGATCGTCACTATCGACCAGTGCGAGGTGCGCCTGTCCCCCCTGAAACAGCCGTGTGAACAAGTGCTGGAAATGGGTGTCCACGGCATCGAAAGCGGCGCGCAGCCGCTCGCGGCCCTCGCGGTTGAGATTACCGATTGAACCGCGCAGGCGGTGGACGGCTTCGGTGAGTTCTGCCTGTTCGGCCAGGCTCGTGCCATGTCGCGTCTCGGCCTGGGCCAATTCATCTGCTGCGACGAGATTGACCGGGCCAAGCCGCTCGCGGTCGGCCACCAGCCGGTCATGCGCGGCTGACTCTTCCTGCGCTGCGGCCACATCGCTTGCGAGAAATGCAAAGCGTTCGGTGAGAAGCGGCGGGGGGCACTGGAAGCGCTCGCCCGATATCGCCGCCATCTCGGCCCGTCGGGTTTCTTCGTTTTCTGCGCGCGCTGAAGCTCCGGCGCGGGTTTCGCGGGCGCTGGCCAGCGCTTCGTTGAGGGCGGCCAGTGCCTCATCTGCCGCGCGGGCCGCCGTTGTGGCAGTGGCCAGAGCAGTTTCAGCTGCAGCCAGCTCAGTGCCAAGGCGGGCGCGCACTTCGTCGCCTTGTTCGATTTCGCGCAGCAGCGAGGCGGGCTTGGCCGCGACCACGGCGCGTTCCTCCTCGATCTCATCCAGTCGGCGGCTCATTTCCGCAAGCCGGCCCGCAGCATCGCCGGCGCGGGCCTGCCAACCGGAAATGTCACTGCGCTGGGCGGAACATCGCTCGCGCGCGACGGCCAGTGACTGATCGAGAGACGATAGAGCGGCTGCCGCAGCCTGAACGGCCTGACGGCTGGCCTCGTGCTGGGCCTGTGCCGAGGCGAGGGCAGCGCGGCCCAGTTCGGCATCGGGCAGGTCGGCGCGGCGCTGGCGGGCGGAAGCGCAATCGGCCTCCGCTTGCCCGCGTTGCTCAGCGATATCGCTGGCTGCGGCTTCAAGGTCGGCGCGGCGCAAAGCCAGGCGGCTGCGGGCGTCTTCTGCCTGATCGAGGCTGCGCAATGCAGCGCGTTCTGCCTCGGCAGCCGAGGCGAGATTCCGTTCGCAGGAGATCAGGGAGGTCTGCAAGCTGACAAGTTCAGCCTGGACTTCGGCCGCTACAGCTTCGGCCCGCGCTGCAAGCGCGCGCCGGCCGGGCAGCAGGGCGTCAAGCTCGGCAAAGCGGTTTTCCGCTTCGAGCCGCGCCGCCTCAGCCGCGCCTTCGCCGCGCGCGACGAAGCCGTCCCAGCGACGCAGCGCGCCAGCCCGCGTCACCAGCCATTCGCCTGGCGCGAGCATGCGGTTGTCATCTTCATCGACGAAGTGGACCAGAGCGAGGCGTGCGACGAGTTCTGCCGGACATTGCGTGACGTGCGCGGCAAGGCTCTGCGCGACGCCGGTCGGCGCCGCAGCCCCGGTCCAGAAGCGCCCATCCTCGTTCGCGGCGGCAGGCCCCAATGCTGCCTTGGCGTCGCGACCGAGTACGGCGGCGAGCGCGCGCTCGTAGCCGGGCGCGGCGCGCAAACCATCGATCGCGGCCAGGCGGCCGGGTTTTGCCTGCTTCGCGCGGGCCTCGCGGTCGCGCGTTAGCGCGGCATGTTCGCGTTCGATCCCGGTCAGTTCGGCACGCGCAGAAGCCAGCGCGCTGGCGGCATCATCGCGCGCAGCCTGCAGTTCGACCTTGCGGGCCTGCCCCAGCTCCAGTTCGCTGCGCGCGGCGGATATTTGCGCTTGCGCCTCGCCAAGAGCGGCCTGAGCGTGGATGACGGCAGCATCGGCGTCATCATCGGCTGCCAGTTCGGCGAAGGCCGCGGCATGACGCCGGGCGTCGTTTTCGAGGCGGGATGCCCGTGCTTCTGCCTGCGCCAGCTCAGCCTCCGCGACGCGCCATTCGGCTTCGACCCCGGCTTGCGCGGCGGTGGCCTGCGCCTGCGCCAGCTCGGCAGCGCGCGCGGCGGCTTCGGCACGTTCCAGCGCGTTGGCAGCGGCAGGGCGCTGGGCTTCGTCTTCGGCGCGTTTGGCTTCACCAGCGACAAGTTCGCGTTCCAGCCGGGCGAGAGCCTCGGCGGCATCGTGGGTCAGCCGGTCTGCGTCTCCCCGATCCGCTTCCAGCCGCTGGCGCTGGCGTTCAAGGTCGGCAAGGCGCTGTTCGGCGGCTTCGAGCTGGCTGGAAAGTGCAGCCATGCGGTGGCCGTGCGCGCTGGCATCATCGCGGCGGTCGGCCAGCGTATCGCGCGCTTCGGCAAGCGCTTCGGCGGCAAGATGCTGAGCGGACTGGGCGGCTTTGGTCTGCTCCTGAGCGGAGGTGACGCGGCCCTCGGCTACGCGCGCTTCGGCCCTTGCGGCTTCGGCAGCAGCGGCAGCATCGCGCCAGCGGGCAAAGATCAGCCGTGCTTCGGCAAGGCGGATCTTGTCAGACAGCGCGGTATAGCGCTCGGCAGCGCGGGCCTGACGGCGAAGCGAGCCGATCTGAGCATCTAGCTGGCCCATGATGTCTTCAAGCCTGGCGAGATTAGCCTCGGTCGCGCGCAGCTTCTGCTCGGCATCCTTGCGCCGCACATGCAGCCCGGCAATCCCCGCCGCCTCCTCCAGCATCTGGCGGCGTTCGGCAGGCTTGGCGGCAATCACCGAGGCAATTCGTCCCTGGCTGACCAGCGCGGGTGAATGCGCGCCGGTGGCCGCATCGGCAAAGACCAGCGCGACATCCTTGGCGCGCACGTCGCGGCCATTCACCCGGTAGGCGCTGCCCGCGCCGCGCTCGATCCGGCGGACGACCTCCAGTTCGCTGTCGTTGTCGCCTGCATCCGCATGGAGGACGACTTCGGCAAAATCGCGCGCCGGGCGCTGGGCAGTGCCAGCAAAAATCACGTCCTCCATGCCGCCGCCGCGCATGGATTTGGCGCTTGCTTCGCCCATAACCCAGCGGATAGCTTCCAGCAGATTGGATTTGCCGCAGCCGTTCGGCCCGACGACGCCGGTCAGCCCGGGCTCGATACGCAGTTCGGCAGGCTCGACAAAACTCTTGAAACCACTGAGCTTGAGCCGCTTGATGCGCATGGCCTGGTTGTCTAACCCCCTCTTTGCCGGTTCCGCCTCAGCGCGCGCCCATGGTTTGCAGTTTGGTGCGCAGCTCGGGCCAGCCCATCGAGCCGATCACGCCGCCGTTGATCATGAATGTCGGCGTGCCTTCGATCTTAAATTGCTCGCCCTGTTCCTGCGTGCGCTTGGCCAGTGCCTGTGCCTCAGCGTTGTTGGCCAAACAGGCAGCGGCCTGATCCTTGGCGACCCCGCGGGACGCGAAGAATTCGCCGAGCCCCGTCACTTCGGCGAGCGCGGCATAGCGCTTTGCGTCGGTTTGGCCCATCGCGGCTGTGTAGGCTGCTTCTCCTGCGGCTTGCGCTTTCTGGAACATCGCCGCCTGGTTGGCCATGGCCTGCTCGGTCAGCGCGAAAAAGCTCTCAGGAGTGCCGCAGCGGGTCAGCAAGGCGGCAGTCAGATCCATGGGATCGCGCACGAAGTTGCGGAACTCGAAGCTCACCCGGCCGCTGGCAATGAATTCATCGCGCAAGGGAGCGGAGGCTTCGGCTGAGAATTCGGCGCAGTGCGAGCATGTCAGTGAGCCATATTCGACCAATTTGATCGGCGCATTGGGATTGCCCATCCGGTAGCCGCCCTCGGGGGTCTTGGCCACGTCGTCGGCCCAGGCTTTGCCGGCAGGCGGCGCCACTTTGGCGATCGGCTCGCCCGAAAGCCCGGCGGTGCTTTCGGTTCCCTTGCTGCAACCCGCAAGGCTCAGAGCGAATGCGCCCGCAAACAGCATTGCGCGTTTGGAATGGCGAAAGGACATGACAAAATTCCTCGTCAATTTGATGGTCTGATGGCTAGCCCATGCGCTGCCCGCTTAGAAGGACAGGGCCGGGCTGACTGGCGATATCTCCACAGATTCCGGCGCAATTCTCAGGGCCGCGCTTTCAGTTGTGCCTGTAGCGTTTGCCAGTCATGGGTTCCGGCCAGCAACTCATTGTTGATCATGAAGCTGGGGGTGCCTTGAACCCCAAGCTTTGCCGCTTCCTCTGTCTGCTCGACGAGGCGGCGAGCCACGGCTTCATCGGCCAGGCAGCGATCGACTGCCGGCCGGTCATAGCCGCGCGCCAGCATGGTCTGATAGAAGCCAAGATCGTCGGCAATTGCTCGGCGGCGAGCGAGTGCAGTGCCACTGGACCAACGGGCCTGCGCGGCTTGGCCGATGCCGCCAGCCCGCGCGAGCCATTGCGGCTGTTGGCGCAGAAAGGTCGTGTGGTTGGCGAGGAATTTGGTCGGCGGACCGCAATTCGTCAGCATGGCGACAGTGAGGTCTATCGAGTCGCGCACCAGATGGCGGATCTCAAGCGAGAGCTTTCCCGAGGTGACATAGAACAGCCGCAGCGGGTCGCTCGCCTGACGGTCGAAATCGGCGCAGTGCGGGCAAGTGTAGCTGATATATTCGGAGAGCTTTGTGGCTGCGGCGGGATTGCCGATTACGTGGCTACCCGAAGGCGACACGACTATCCGTGCGTTCCAGTCTCCGCGTGCGGCGATGGCGAGGAATGCGCAGACGGCGAGAGCAGCAATTCTGGGGAAACGCATCAATTCAATCCTGATCCTTGGCCGGTTTCTGCGCGCCCATCGAGCGGGCAAGCGATTCGAGCACCGCTCGCAGTTCCGGATCGCCGATATCCCGCAAACTGTCGCCCAATTCCATCGGAATCGGCCGCAAGCTGGGCGGGGCACTTGCCGGTTCCCTGCCCGGTGGCGGCTTAACCTCGCCTTGCCGCAGTTTTACGCGGGAAACTGCTTTGTACCCAAAAAAGCGGTTCACTCGCTCGATGATCTCAGGGATGACATGCTGGATGATTGGTGCGTGCGCAGGCACGACGACCAGTTGCAGTATCCCCTGGCTTTTCTCGCCAGGCGGAAAGCGGATTGCCTCGGGAGCGCAAAGGCGGGCGTGGCGCGGGCCGACGATTTCGGGCCAGCGCGTGACCACGCTTGACTGGACGAAGCCGAAGCGACGGAACGCGGTCCGACCGATCTCGGGCATCAGATCCGCTATCGCCCGCGCAGAACCACCGCGCGGGCGTTCATAGCGTCGCGGTTGATTGCTGGCAGGCTTTTGCGGGGGTTTGCGATCCATTGCGCGAGCACCTTTAACCCAGGCGCAGGCAATGTCATAGGGCTGCGATGATTGCACCGGCACATTCGATTTCCGCCCTCCTGCTGGACTGGTATGCGCGGCATGCGCGCATCCTGCCCTGGCGGGTGCCGCCTGGCGGTAATACATTGGCCGATCCTTACCGGGTCTGGCTGTCGGAGGTCATGCTGCAACAGACTACAGTCGCGGCGGTCATTCCCTACTTCGAGCGCTTTACTGCGCGCTGGCCGAACGTGCTGGCTCTGGCAGCGGCGGATGAGGCCGAAGTGATGGCGGCATGGGCGGGGTTGGGCTATTATGCCCGTGCCCGCAACCTGATTGCCTGCGCGCAGGCGGTGGCGGGGCGAGGGGGCGTGTTTCCCGCGAGTGAGGCGGAATTGCGTCAGTTGCCGGGGCTGGGAGCATATACTGCTGCCGCCGTTTCCGCGATTGCCTTTGGCGAGGCGGCCACTGTGGTTGACGCCAATGTCGAACGAGTGGTCGCGCGGCTGTTTGCGATCGGGGAGCCGCTGCCTGCTGCACGGCGCAGCATCCGAGGGCGTGCAGAAGAGTTGACGCCGATGCAGGATGCCGGCGATTTCGCGCAGGCTATGATGGACCTTGGCGCAACCATTTGCACCGCGAGGGCGCCGCGCTGTCTGCTTTGCCCGCTGTCGGCGCATTGTGAGGCCCACCGCGATGGCACGGCGGAGCTCTATCCGGTCAAGCCCGCCAAGGCCGCCAAGCCCGAGCGGCGCGGCACGGCGTGGTGGATCGAGCGCGAAGGCCCCAATGGTCGAGAAGTCTGGCTGGTGCGGCGTACGGCCGAGGGCATGCTCGGTGGCATGCGCGCCCTGCCGAGCGACGACTGGAGCGCGCGCGCCGATGGCTGCGGAACTCCGCCGCTCGCCGGTGAATGGCGGGCAGGCGGCGTGGTGCGGCACACATTCACACATTTTTCGCTCGAGCTGAGCTTGCGGCTTTATTCGGGCGACGATTGGGCTAGTCTATCCGGCATAGAAGGCGAATGGTACCCCTGCGCTGCAATCGATTCAGCCGGATTGCCGACACTTTTTGCCAAGGCTGCGCGGCTCGCGCAGGCCGGAACGGGAGAATGAGCATAATGCCTGATGGCTATCTGGGCACAGGACACCTGGCAAGGCGAGATGCGTTGCGGCTGGGCGGCATGGCGTCACTTGCCGCGCTGCTGGGCCCGACACTGGCCCGTGCGCAAGGCACACCTGCCGCGACTATGCGCAATGTTACCGCGTTTATCGAAAAATGGGTGGGGCCGGGCAAGTTTCCTGGCCTCGTCTGTTCGCTGGGCCTGCCCGGCCAAGCGACGCAATATGCGGTGCGCGGCGCGGAGGGCTTCACCGATGCCGATCCGGTATCGCCAGACAGCTTGTTCCGCATCTATTCAATGACCAAGCCGATCACCGGCATGGCCGCGATGATGCTGGTGGGCGATGGCAAACTCGGCCTCGATCAGCCGCTGGCGGACATCCTGCCAAAATTTTCGAAAATGCAGGTGCAGGTGACGCCGGACGGATCAATCACCGAACTGCGGCCGGCGAAAAACCCGATCACGATCCGCCAGTTGATGACCCACACTGCCGGCCTCGGCTACACGATCATCCAGAAAGGGCCGATCAAGAAAGCCTATGAAGACGCCGGGCTGGTCGCCGGCCAGGTCAGCCGCATTCCCGTCCCCGGGCTGGAACGCGGCGCGGCTGTGCCGAGCCTGACAACCTTCGCCGACCGGCTCGCGGACATGCCACTGGTCTATGAGCCGGGCACGACCTGGTCCTATTCGGTCGGGCTCGATCTGCTGGCAAGAGTGATCGAGGTGGTCTCCGGCCAGCCCTTCGACCAGTTTCTGAGGCGCCGCCTGTTCGTGCCGCTGGGAATGAGCAGCACCTGGTTCCAGGTCCCGCGCGCCGAGGCGAAGCGGCTGACGACCAATTACGGCGCTCTCGGCCCCAATCTGTTCCCTATCGACAAGGGCGAGGATTCGATCTTCCTCGACAAACCCAGCTTCCCATTCGGCGGCTCGGGTCTCGTATCCAGCCCCCGCGATTATGACCGCTTCCTCACCATGCTGGCGAATTTGGGGCGTGTTGGCAGCACGCGCGTGATGGGCGAGCTGGCAGTTCGCGTCGGCACTGGAGACCTGCTGCCCGATGGCGTCAGTGGGCCAAGTATGTTCGGACCCGCCAGCCATTTCGGCGCAGGCGGGCGCGTGGGGCTGGGGCCGGAGCGCGGCATTTTCGGCTGGGCCGGCGCGGCAGGCACCGTCGGCACAGTCGATATGCGTCACGGCGTGCGTTCGTCGATTTTCGTGCAGTTCATGCCGCCCACAGCCAGCCCGCTGCTGTCCGAATACCAGCGCGCGCTGTCGGCCGACGTGCAAGCAACAATGAGCAGGAGCTAAAACCGGATGACAGTTGCCTTTGCCGGCTCGAAAATCGACCGTGCCGACCATATCCGCCAGAGCCCCGATGCTATCGCGGGCCTGATGAATCACCGTGCGCGGTTGTTGCTGATGGAGGGCCTCGATCCGGTGATTGCGGCGGACGGCGCGCTGGGCTGGGGCAGCCTCGCCGATGCCGACGCGGAAGCCGATCTGGTGTTCCTGGGCCTTGATGGGGACCGCGGCTGCTTTGCCGCCGTGCCCGGGGCCGGCAGCGTCTCCCCGCCCAACCCCCGCATTTGGCAGGCCATGGCCTCGCTCTCGGGCGAAGACCTCGCTACCTATGGCGGAGCGCGCAGTATGGTCGACTGGCACGCGAGGCACCGCTTTTGCGCCCGTTGCGGCGCGCCGACAATGATCGCCAAGGGCGGTTGGCAGCGCAACTGCGACGCCTGCAAGGCCGAACACTTCCCGCGCGTCGATCCGGTGACGATCATGCTGGTCCAGCACGAGGACAATCTGCTGCTAGGCCGCCAGCCGCGCTTTCCCGAAGGCAACTATTCCGCGCTCGCCGGCTTTGTCGAGCCGGGTGAGACCATCGAGGAAGCCGTGGCGCGCGAAGTCTTCGAGGAAGCCGGCATTCGCGCCCGCGATGTGACCTATGTGATGAGCCAGCCCTGGCCATTCCCCAGTTCGCTGATGATCGGCTGCCTCGCCCACGCCGACGATCCCGCAGTGACCATCGACAAGAACGAACTTGACGACGCCCGCTGGTTCAGCCGGGCCGAAGTGGAAGAAGCCATGCGCGCGGCAAAGCGCGGGAGCAGGGGCGAGGCGTTTGGCGCGCCGCCGCCGTTTGCCGTGGCGCATCACTTGCTGAACTGGTGGGTGGAGCGGGGATAGAGGCGAGCGTTACCTCAGCGATCCCCATCCTCATCCATCCCATTGCGCGGCTTCACACGGTCCGCCACCTTCTGGACGAGCATCATCGCAGTGCTGGCATAAGGATCAATCCGAGCCTCAACCCCGCCGCCGAAGACAATGAAGGCCGGCCCCATAAATTCCTTGCGCAAGCCCACGGCCTCGCTCAGCCTGCGGCGGTATTCAACGCCGTTATCACCGTGCCAGCACAGCGTCTCACCGCGCCAGCGGGTGGCAGCACGACGGGCCTGCCCGAATTGGATCGTCGTGATCAGTGTGCCGCTGCCAAGGGCCACAATCAGCCAGAAAAGGATGTGCATCTGGCGCTCCGCATCCGTCCAGCTCGATCCGGTAAAGAGCCAGGTATAGGCGAGCCACAGGGTGAACAACGTGCCGCCGAAGACTGCCAGCTGAAATGGGGCGCCGGGCTGGAGATTGGTCCACCCGCGCTGTTCGGGCGGACTCTTGCGGCCCCAGGTGGACACCGCGAAAACGACAAGAGTTGATACCAGGCCGACGACAATATTCCTGGTCCAGTCGAGTTCCATAACTTGCCCCCTTTGATGGGCAGCGCACTACTTAGTTAAGCTTAAAAGTTTTTTAATGCGGCGGCGCAGGTCAGCGGTCTCCCCCCAAACATCACATCCCATCCAGCCCCTTGCTCACCAGTACATTCACCGAAACCCGCCGGTTCTGCGCCCGGCCCTGCGGCGTCATATTATCCGCCAGCGGGTCGCTCTCGGCCATGCCGGTGGGGGTAAGCATGCGGTAGGGTTTCCAGCGGCAGGCCTGCTGGAGGTGGTTGATCACGCTGCTGGCGCGGCGTTCGCTCAGGGTCTGGTTGTATTCCTCGCTGCCGACCGAATCGGTGTAGCCGAC
>JANLSP010000648.1:0-2564 GCA_031362485.1 Novosphingobium sp. | reverse complement strand
CGCTGATCGCTGGCGGATTGGTGTTGGTCTGGCTGTTCTTCAGCGTCGGCCACATGCTTGGCCCTAAGGAGCAGGGCATCGTCACCACATTCGGCAAATACAGCCGCACCATTGGCCCGGGCGTTTCACTGACCCTGCCCTGGCCGATCCAGTCGGTAGACGTAGCCGATGTGACTTCGATCCGGCGCAATTCGATACCAGACGACGAAACCGAAAAACTGATGCTGACGAGCGACCGGAATCTTGTCGATCTTTCTTATCTGGTGCGCTGGCAGATCAAGGATCTCAAGCAATACCGTTTCCGGCTCGATGATCCGGAAGCTACGGTGCAGGAAGTTGCCGAGGCGGCGATGCGCGCGACGGTCGCCGAAGTGGCGCTCAGCGATGTCATCGGCGGCGCCGGGCGCGGCCGGATCGAACAAAACGTGCGTAACCGCATGCAGTCAGTGCTCAATGCTTACAAGGCTGGCGTGCTGATCCAGGGCGTCGAGCTGAAAAAGACCGACCCTCCGGCCAAGGTCGTCGCCGCATTCCAGAACGTCAACGTCGCCCAGCAGCAGGCCGAGCGCGACCAGTCGCAGGCGCGCGCCTGGGCCAATCAGGTGCTCTCGATCGCGCAAGGCGAGGCGACTGCCTTCGACAAGGTCTATGAGCAATACAAGCTTGCTCCCGAAGTCACCCGGCGGCGGCTTTATTACGAAACCATGGAGCGTGTGTTGCGCAACAACGACAAGGTCGTGGTCGAATCAAACGGGGTCACGCCTTATCTTCCCTTGCAGGAACTTCGCCGCAAGCCGGTGCCGGATCAGACTCCGCCCGCCGCCACCGTGACAGGAGGCCAGTGATGCTGCGCACGCTTTGGGAAACTCAGCGCACCGCGCTGATTGCAGTAGGCGCGTTGGTGCTTGTGCTGTTCTCGACGATCATCGTCGTGCCCGAAACCGAACAGGCAGTTGTCGTGCGGCTTGGCGAGCCGAACCGGGTGATCAACCGCTTCCGTCCGAATGTTGAATTTGGCCAAACCGGCGCGGGGCTGACCTGGCGCATCCCGTTCATCGAGAACGTCGTGCGGATCGACCGGCGGATTCTCGCGGTGTCGATGGAAAGCCAGGAAGTGCTGTCGACCGACCAGTTGCGGCTGCAGGTTGATGCCTATGCGCGCTTTCGCATCATCGATCCGGTGCGCATGGTGCGCACTGCCGGCTCGACCGCGCGGGTCGAGGAACAGCTCCAGCCGATCCTCACCTCGGTGCTGCGCCAGGAACTGGGCAAGCGGACGTTCCAGTCGCTGCTCACTGCCGATCGCGGCGCGGCGATGATCAAGATCCGCGAAGGGCTTGACCAGCAAGCGCGCGAATATGGCGCGCAAGTGCTAGACGTGCGGATCAAGCGGGCAGATCTGCCCGAAGGCGCGCTCGAAAGCACTTTCGCGCGGATGCAGGCCGCGCGCGAACAGGAAGCAACCACCATTCGCGCTGAAGGCCAGAAGAACGCCCAGATCATCCGTGCCGAGGCTGAAGCCAATGCGGCCCGGATCTATGCGCAGGCCTTCAACAAGGACGCATCTTTCTATGACTTCTATCGTGCGATGAAGAGCTACGACGCAACCTTTGCCGATCCGGAAAACAAGGCCAGCTCCACGCTGATTCTGTCGCCCGACAATGACTATCTGCGCCAGTTCCGCGGCAAGTGATGCAGGCGGCCGCAACGTCATTCAATTCCGGTTAAGCCATTTCGGCTTGTATCGGCGCACCGGCCGCTAGCGGTCGGCGAATGGAAACTGAAGGAAACGATCACTGTGCGATATGCTTATGGAGTAACCGCGGCCCTGCTGATGGGCGGCGCCACGCTGACGGTCGCAACGGGTTTTCCCGCTGGCGCGCAAGTCGCCCAGAACGAACCGCAGAAGATGCAGACGGTTGTGCCACACGCGGGAGCGCCGACCAGCTTTGCTGATCTTACCCAGCAGCTTGCCCCGGCGGTGGTCAACATTTCCACCCGTCAGCGTGTGCGCGTCGCCAACAGCAACCCTTTTGCCGGCACTCCGTTCGAGGACATGTTCGGTGGCCAGCAGGGCCAGCAAGGTCAACAGGGACCGCAGACCCGCGAGGCACAGTCGCTGGGATCAGGCTTCATCATTTCAGCTGACGGCTATGTCGTGACCAACAACCATGTGGTTATGGCCGATGGCCAGGGTCAGATCGAATCGATCACAGTGATCATGCCGGACGGCACCGAATACACCGCCCGCCTGGTCGGCCGCGATGCGGCGAGCGACCTTGCCGTACTCAAGATCACCGCACCCAAGCCGCTGCCATTCGTGAAATTCGGTGATTCGCGTACCGCGCGCGTCGGCGACTGGGTGATCGCTATCGGCAACCCATTCGGCCTCGGCGGCTCGGTCACTTCGGGGATCATCTCGGCGGTCTATCGCAACACTGGCTCGGGCTCGGCCTATGACCGCTATTTGCAAACCGATGCCGCGATCAACCGGGGCAATTCAGGCGGTCCGATGTTCGACATGAAGGGCCAGGTAATCGGCATCTACAACGCGATCTTCTCGC
>JANLSP010000592.1:0-3955 GCA_031362485.1 Novosphingobium sp. | reverse complement strand
GCCAAGCCCAGTCAGGCGGCAGGCGCAGTGGCGAAGCTGACCGGGCAGGATCGCAAGGTGCTGTATGCCCGGGCGCTGGAGCTAAAGTGAGCAACCGTGCTGAGCGCGAAGCCCAAGGCCGGCGAGGGGAATGGCTGGCTGCGTGGTATCTGCGGATCACCGGCTGGCGCATTCTGGCGCGGCGGGTGAAATGCCCGCGGGGTGAGGTAGATATCGTCGCGCGCAGGGGCCGGCTCATTGCTTTTGTCGAAGTCAAATGGCGGCGCTCGGCGCGTGACCTTGACCTTGCGACCGATCACTACCGGATGCGCCGGGTGGCGGCGGCTGCCGAAGCGATTGCGCCGCGCTATGCACAGCCGGGCGACGATCTGCGCATCGACGTGCTGCTTTTGTCCCCCGGCAAATGGCCGCGCCGGATCGCCAATGCCTGGCAATCCGGCGCGTAACCGTAAATCAGTGGCTTGCGGGCTTCTGCTCGCCTTCATGATGATCGCCGCCCTTGTGATCACCGTCCGGGTGCGGGGCGGGGTGTTCGACTGGCGCGGCGGGCGGATTGGCGAGGGCTGATCCTGACAGGCCGAGGGCCGCGAGCGAGCAGGCGAGGGCTGGGAGAACAGTTTTGCGCATTGCAGTTCCTTTGCATTTGTCCCGGGATCGGGCAGGCGGATTTCTAGTCGCCAGTCACTGCAAAGCGGACTAAGCGCTTCTCAGCATTCACCACTAGGCCGGGGGCAAGATGTCGTTACGCGTTGCGGTCCAGATGGACCCGCTGGAAAGCATAAATATCAATGGCGATTCCAGTTTTTACCTGATGCTGGCGGCGCAGGCGCGGGGCTATGCGCTGTGGCATTATGACGTGGGGACGCTGGCGCTGGAGGCCAATGCAGGTGCTGGGGGCCGATTGACGGCATGGGCCGCTCCGGTGACCGTTCAGCGCGTTGCCGGAGATCATTTCACCAGGGGCGAATATGCGAAGATTGATCTCGTCGCCGATATCGATGTCGTGCTGATGCGGCAGGACCCGCCATTTGATCTCGGCTATATCACTGCCACCCACCTGCTCGAGCGGCTCAAGGGCCAGACGCTGGTGGTCAATGATCCGGCCAGCGTGCGCAATGCGCCCGAAAAGGTGATGGTGCTGGATTACGCGCGCTTCATGCCGCCGACGCTGGTCTGTCGCCGAATCGAGGATGTTCGCGAATTTCACGCGAGGTATGCCGGCGATCTGGTGATCAAGCCGCTGCATGGCAACGGCGGCAAGGCCGTGTTCCGCATTCCGGCGGACGGCAGCAACCTCGGCGCGCTGATCGAGATGTTCCACAACGCCTGGGTCGAACCGTTCATGGTCCAGACTTTCCTTCCCGACGTGGCGCTGGGTGATAAACGCATCGTGCTGGTTGACGGTGAAATTGCCGGGGCGATCAACCGCAAGCCGGGGGAAGGGGAGTTCCGCAGCAACCTTGCGGTCGGCGGCTCGGCGGAAGCGACCGAGCTGACGGCCCGCGAGGAAGAAATCTGCGCCGCAATGGGTCCGGAGCTGAAGGCGCGCGGGCTGGTGTTCGTCGGCATCGATGTGATCGGCGGCAAGTGGCTGACCGAGATCAACGTGACTTCGCCTACCGGGATTGTCGCGATCGACCGGTTCAACGGGACGGACACGGCTGGCAGGATCTGGGACGCGATTGAGGCGCGGCGCCTGGCGATGTGAGCGCCGTTATTTGCGCAACGTCAGGTCCACCATGATCTCGCCGGAAATGTCCTCCAGCGCATCGCGCACGGTATCCATGGACACGCCTTTGGGCACAGTCAGCCTTGCCCGCGCGCGGAACAGCAGTTCGCCCGACCAGGCGGTGTTCTCGGTGCCCGAGGAGAAATCCTCAATGTTGACCCCCAATGCGGCGAGCGCGCTGGTTACTTCGCGCACGATGCCGGGGCGATCCTGCCCGACCAGCTCGATGCCCAGGCCGGTGCCCGAAGGGGCAGGTTCTTCGCCAGCCAGCACGATGGCCACCTGCAGCCCGCTTTCATCGATCTTGCGGATTTCCGCCTCAAGCTGGGGCAGACGCGCCGCATCGAGTTCCACCAGAACCGCGCCGACATATTTGCCGCCCAGCCGCGCGAGCTGGCTTTCCAGCCAGTTGCCCTGCGCCGCCAGCACAGCGTCGGCCAAGGCCTGGGTCAACCCGGGGCGGTCGCTGCCCAGCACGGTGAGGATGATGCGGGTGGTCATGTTCTCTCCCTTGGATGGGCGTTGCGATAAACATCGAGCAGCACTGCTGCATCGACTTTGGTGTAGATCTGCGTCGAGCCAAGGCTGGCATGGCCGAGCAGCTCCTGCAATGAACGCAGGTCTGCGCCCGCGCTGAGCAGATGCGTCGCGAAGGAATGGCGCAGCGCATGTGGCGTGGCCGTGGATGGCAGGCCAAGCGAAACCCGCGCCTGCGCCACCGCCTTCTGGATCATGCCCTGCGACAAGGCGCCGCCCTTCGCGCCGCGAAACAGTGGCTTGTCTGGCATCGTGGGCCAGGGACACTTGGCGAGGTAATCGCCGACGCCATCGCGCACGATTGGCAGAAGGGGCACGGCGCGCTGCTTGCCGCCCTTGCCGGTGACGGTGAGCACTTCGCCCAGCGGCAGAGCGGCTCCGGTCAGCGACAGCGCCTCGGCAATACGCAGGCCCGCACCATAGAGCAGCAGCAGCACCGCCCGGTCGCGCGCGCCGATCCATTCTTCGCTCGCGTGCTCGACAACCATGGCGGCGAGGCCGACCGCTTCGTCGGGTGTCACCGGGCGCGGCAGACCTTTCTTGACGCGGGGGCCGCGCATGCGCGGCGCGGCGGCATCGATGATGCCAGCCTGGGCGCGGGCGAAGGCGATGAAGCTCTTGAGTGCAGAAAGCTCGCGCGCGGCGGAAACATTGCCGATCCCCTCGGCCCGCCGGCGGGCGAGGTGGCTGCGCAGCGCGGATGCATCGAGCCGGGCGAGGGCTGGCCAACCGGTTTCATCATCCTCGATCACCCGCGCAGCCGTCGCGACATAGGCGCGCACCGTATGCGCAGAGCGGCGGCGAGAGGCCGCGAGGTGATTGCCCCATGCCTCGAGAATGTCGGCGCGAGTCATGCGGCGACGAGCCCGGCTGGCACCAGTTCGGCGAGCAGACCATCGAGCAGCACCATGCCATCACCGGTGACGCCGATGCGCGCGCCCTCGCGCCAGCACAGGCCTTGGCCGATGTAGAAATCCAGCTTGCCGGCCTCGCACAGCTCGCCTTCGGCAAGGCCGAAACGCGCAGCCATGGCGGAGATATCGATTCCCTCGGCCAACCGGAGCCCCATCAGCATGGCTTCGGAGGCCTGTTCGAAGGTGCCCAATTCGCGCGCTTCGGCAATGCCATCGCCTCGTCGCTCGACGGCTTCGAGCCAGTTTTCGGGCTTGCGGTGGCGCGTTGTCGCCAATCCGCCGCGCCGGCCATGGGCGCCAGGGCCAATGCCGCAGGTGTCATCATAGCGCCAATAGGCGAGGTTGTGGCGGCTTTCCTCGCCGGGGCGGGCGTGGTTGCTCACTTCATAGGCGGGCAGGCCGGCGTCGGCAGTCACTTCGCGGGTGAGGGCAAACATGTCGGCGGAGGCGTCCTCGTCCAGCGGGGCGAATTTCCCTTCGCGCACCATGGTGGCAAAGCGCGTGCCTGGCTCGATGGTCAGCTGATAAAGCGAGAGGTGAGTCGTGCCGATTGCCAGCGCGCGGCTGAGTTCGCCCTCCCATTGCGGGGCCGATTGGCCGGGGCGGGCATAGATCAGATCGAAATTGACCCGTGCGAAACTGCGCTGCGCCACGTCCACGGCGCGCAAACCCTCCTCGGCGCTGTGGTGGCGGCCGAGGAAATGCAAAGTCGCATCGTCCAGCGCCTGCAGCCCCAGCGAAACCCGGTTCACCCCTGCCGCCGCCAGCGCCGCAT
>JANLSP010000559.1:0-8569 GCA_031362485.1 Novosphingobium sp. | reverse complement strand
CCCTTGGCCTCGCCAAGCGTGATGCCATCAAGGCCGACCTGTATTTCAACAATGTCGGTCACGCCGTTCTTGGCGCAATCATCATATTCCGACTTCTTCAACCGGCGTGAGGCGTTGGCGATGTCAGGAAACTGGGTGCCCACGCCGCTGCAGAACAGCTTGATCCCGGCGCCGGTGCCGGTCGATTCGATGATCGGCGATGACATGCCGCTCTGCGACTTGGCGAAAGCATCGGCCACCACTTTGGCGAACGGATACACGGTTGACGAACCGACCGCGCGGATCTGCTCGCGCGAGCCGCTTTCTCCGCCACCGCCGCCGCATGCTGCAAGAGCGAGGGTGAGGCTGGAAATGGTGGCAGCAAGCAGGATGCGATTCTTCATGATTACTTCTCCGGATGCGTTGTCACGCTCGCTCTGACTGCGATCAATGACAGGTTTGTGACAGGGTGAAAACTCGGTTGAACGGTCAGAAATCGAACTGGGTGCGCAAGCCTAATGAATCGGCGCTGTAGTTGGGATTCGACCCCGCCGTGACCGGGGATTTATCCAACCACAAATGGCCGTAATTCAGCACAAAGCGGACATAGTCGATCGGCATCCAGATCAGCGAGGCACCAGCCACTTGCTGCCGCCCGCCCACGATTGCGCCACTGTTGAGGTTGAGCCAGTCATAGCGCAGGTTGAGTTGTATCGCGCCAACGCCGCCCTTGCCGACCGGTTGCTTGGGCTTGATCCGGTCATAAACACCGTTCTTGTATGCCGTCGTGTCGTCAGTCAGCAGGTAGCCGACTTCAGCATAGCCGCCATTGAAAGTCGGATTGGCAAGGCCAGGGCGCATCGCGGTCATCCACTGGCTTTCGGCAGTGGCATGGAAGCGCCCGCTGACATAGGCCAGCTCCGCTCCGAAGCTGCGCTCGCCGGTGGCGCTGAATGCGCCGGTGTCGATCAGGCGAACGTCGGTAGTGTGGACGAAGGGGCGGGCGCGATAGCGGGTCGATGTCGCGGCATCGTTGAAGTCCCGGTAATGCGCCGACCCGCCGATATGAAGCTGGCCGTTGCCGATTTTCGGCATGAACACGATGCGCCCATCGAGGCTGTAGCTGTTGTTGCGGTCCGAATTGAGATCGGCGGCGTTATCAGTGAATACACCGGCCTGCACGATGACCTGCTTGCCAGTATAAGTCGCACTGGCACCAACCCGCCGCTCGAAGCCGAAGCCGCTGTTGAAGGCCGCGCGTTCCATGAAGCTGGTGAACAGGTCCGAGGTCATGTCCTCCATGCTCTGGAAGGGCTTGTGTTGGCCGAGGGTGAAGGTCAGCTTCGGACTGGCTTTGTAGGTCAGATAAAGATCGGTAAGGTCGACGCTGCTGTTGGCAAGATCCGCTTCGACGCGATAGCCGAAGCCTCCTGGCATTGTCCCGTCGAAGCCGATATAGGCGCGGCGAAGTTCCGAAGCGAAGCCCAGGCTTGCGGCCGATGCGATCCCGGACGGGGCATTCACGCCCGCCACGTCGATCTGGAGTCTTCCGCGCGGCTTGATCGACCAGCCATCCTTTGTGGTGAGCTTGGGGGCACCATCCCATGTTATTTCGGTCGCGGGTTTGGCGGTGGCAGTGGCCACGACGGCTGCGGCTTGGGGCGGGATCGCCGCGAGCGCCGCGCTGGCTGCATCGGCCTTGGTCTGCGCTGCGATTGCCTGGGTGCGGGCATCGACCAACTGCCCTTCCAGGACGTCGATCCGCGAGGCCATGGCTTGCATTTGTGCGCGCATCGCGGCGAGTTCTTGCTGGATTGCAGCATCGCTGGCTGCACTGGCATGGGCTGGGATGGCCCAGCCCGCCGAAACCACCAGAGCCAATGCTGATGCGCGGTTCAATCTGGACAAGTTGGACACCTCTTTGTTTCGATTCGATTGCAATATGCTGACGCCCCTATGGCTTTAATATGACATTCGAATGACAGACTCAGGGCCAGTGCCGTCACTGCAGCAAGGTGTCTTTCATGATCGGTCTGCCGCGCAGCAGAGCCACGCTTTCCATCGCCGGTCGGCCACCACGCTGAACAGTTCGGACTGCAATGGCATCGTTTCCGCAGGCAATTGTCAGGGCATCGTCGATAGTCATTCCGGGCGAGCCCTGCACCGGGATCACATCGCCGGCAAGCACGCGAAACCTTTCGCCCTCCAATTCGAAAAATGCGCCGGGCGACGGCGCAAAGGCCCGGATTTGTTGCTCGACTTCCCTTGCGTTATTTGAAAAATCAAGCCGGGCCTCGGCCTTGTCGATCTTGGGAGCATAAGTGACGCCGTCTTCCGGCTGAGGCACTTCGGGGTGTCCGGAAAGATCTCCCAGCACTTCCACCATAAGACGAGCGCCTAGTTCGGCCAGCTCGCCTGTGAGTTCACCTGCCGTCTTGCGACCGATCGGAGTTGCAGCACTCGCCAGCATGGCACCGGTATCGAGTCCGGCTTCCATACGCATGATGGTCACCCCGGTCTCAGCATCGCCAGCCAGGATCGACCGCTGCACCGGCGCCGCGCCGCGCCATCGCGGTAGCAGCGAGGCGTGAATGTTGAGACAGCCAAGGCTGGGCGCGTCCAGCACCGGGCGCGGCAGGATCAGCCCATAGGCCGCAACCACGGCAATATCGGCATGATGCGCGGCGAATTGGTCCTGCGCGCCGGCATCCTTCAGGCTCACCGGAGAATACACCGCGATGCCAAGCTCCTCCGCCGCGCGCTGGACCGGGGAAGGGGAGAGCTGCTTGCCGCGCCCGGCGGGGCGGGGCGGCTGGGTATAGCAGGCAGCAATGTGATTACCCGCCGCCGCCAGCGCCCGCAGCGCCGGGACGGCGAAGTCCGGCGTTCCCATAAAGATGATTTTCATCTGCGTCCGTCCGCCCTGCGCTTGTCGTAGGGTTGTCCTTACTATCGGCGATGGAAAAGGGAAGCAGAGGGCTTCGACAAGCTTGGCCTGAGCGGTTAGGAGGACGGCATGGCATCGCAAGAAATTGACGCACTCGCATCTGCGCTCGCCCGGCTTCCCGGGCTCGGCCCCCGCTCTGCGCGCCGCGCGGTGCTGTGGCTGGTCAAGCGCCGCGAGACATCGCTGGTGCAGTTGCTTGAAGCACTGGGCGCAGTCCGCGAGAGGCTGGTTGAATGCCAGACCTGCGGCAATATCGATACCACACAGCCGTGCGGTATCTGCACCGATCATCGCCGCGATGCGCGCTCGCTTTGCGTGGTGGAAGACGTCGCTGACCTGTGGGCGCTTGATCGCTCGCACTTGTTCGCCGGGCGCTATCATGTGCTGGGCGGCAGACTATCGGCGCTGGATGGCATCCGCCCCGAAGATCTAACCATCGCCCGGCTGATCGAGCGCGTGGCAGCGGGCGGAATCGACGAAGTGGTGCTGGCGATGAATGCCACCCTCGAAGGGCAGACCACGGCACATTACCTTGCCGAACGGCTCGAACAGTTTCCCGTGCGGCTGACCCAACTGGCCCACGGCATGCCAGTCGGCGGCGAGCTTGACTATCTCGACGAGGGCACTCTCGCACAAGCATTGCGAGCGCGGCGCCCGGTGGGCTGACCAAACAAGCTTAACAGCGTTGCTCTGGCAGCATTAAGGCATTATTTACCACGACGACCTGCGATGAAATGCGCCCGTTTGGGTCAATGGGGAGTGCCCGATGTTTCCGCCTGCCAAACAGATGTCGATCTACAGTCTGCGCATCATATTCCTTATCGCCAACTTTGCCTATCAGCTGGTGCCGCTGTGGCTGATGTACAGCACGGGGGCGGGCTGGCCGGTGTTCATCACTTTTGGCTTCTTCTTCGTTTTCGTGCCGCTGTTCGATGCAATTTACGGAGATTTTCCCTCGTTGCTGGGGGGCAAGGTCAATGATCGGTACTTCCGGATCATGCTCTATCTTCAGGCATTCCTGCATTTCGGGGTGTTCATTGCCGCGATTGCGCTCGCCGCCTCGGGCGCGGCGCCGCTGTGGGCCTCGATCCTCGCGGTGATCGTCATCGGCATGGTCAATGTGCAATGCCCGGTGGTCGCCCACGAATTTGGCCACAAGACCGGTTGGCTCAACCACCAGATGTCGAACTTCATCTGCGCTGTGGTCGGTATGGGCTATTTCATGCCGCAGCATGTCATGGGCCATCACGTCGCGGTGGCAACGCCCGAGGATTCAGCCACGGCCGAATTCGGTCAGGATGCAGTGTCGTTCATCATGGGCAGTTTCGTCGCCGAAGTGCGCGGCGGGATCGTGCTGGAGGCTGCAAGACTGCGCAAGCGCGGCCTGCCGGTGTTCAGCCTGAAAAACGACGTCGTGATGAGCTATGCGATGGTGGTTGTCATCGCTGCCGTTCTGATCTTCTGGCTCGGCTGGATCGCGCTGCCCTTCATCCTCATCCACCACTTCTTTGCCTGGTTCACGCTGATGCTGAACGACTATCTCCAGCACTATGGCATGATGCGCGAAATGCTGCCCAATGGTCGCCGCGAACCCGCCACCGACATGCATTCGTGGAGCACCGACACGCCGCTTTGCAATCTGCTGGTGCTCAACGTGCAGCGCCACGCGCATCACCACGCCCAGCCGATGCTACCCTATCAGCAATTGCAGGACCGGCCCGAAGCGCCTCGCTTACCCACAGGCTATTTCGGCATGATGATCATCGCGCTGATCCCGCCTTTGTGGTTCGCGATCATGGATCCGCGCCTGGTTGCCGTGGCCGGCGGCCGGCGTGAGCGGATCCGTGTCGGCAAGCGGGGGCTTGGCCGGCTTGAGCGGCTGTTGCGCGAATATGCCAGCGGCCGCACGGCTGCGGCAGACAGCCGCGCCGAGCGGGACGAGCGCGCATTGCCCGCTTGACCAAGCCTCTCCGAATATCCAATTAGCGCGTCATGGCTATCAGACCGATCATCGAGATTCCCGATCCCCTGCTCAAGCAGGTTTCCGCGCCCGTGGAAAAGTTCGATGAGGCGCTGCGCAGCCTCGTCGCCGACATGTTTGAGACGATGTATGATGCGCCCGGAATTGGCCTCGCCGCTATCCAGGTCGGGGTGCCGCTCCGCTTGCTGGTGATTGATCTCCAGCCTGATGACGAAGACGCCGAACCCGAAGCGTGCACCGCGCACGGCGATCATCATCATACCCACCAGCCGACCCGCAAGGAGCCCCTTGTGTTCATTAACCCGGTGCTGTCCGATCCCGGCGAAGAGCTGACCGTTTATAATGAAGGCTGCCTCTCGGTGCCGGAAATCTATGCCGATGTCGAACGCCCTTCGCGGGTGCGGGCGCAGTGGCAGGATCTCGATGGCAAGCAGCACGACCAGGTAGTCGAGGGCTTTCTGGCAACCGTCCTGCAACACGAGATGGATCACCTCGAAGGCATTGTCTTCATCGACCGCATTTCGCGGCTCAAACGGCAGATGGCGGTCAAGAAACTGGAAAAGATGCGCCGCGCGGCCTGATTCTGCATTGGGGATAAGCAAACGAAGCGCTTGCGTATTCGTTCTGTTCCGATATTCTCTGTTTATCTCGCCAGTTGGGCAAACGAGATGCGAAGGTTCGCTTCGCTAAGGTTGTGCGTCTCAAGTTTGTAGTCCTTTTGTGCTGGGAGTTGCCCTCGAAAGAGAATGCGCTTTCCTGCACAACAATTTGCTCCGAACCTGACCTAACTCGCAATCGCCCCAAGCACAGGAGGTGACGGTGAACGACCGTCTCTACTCTCTGTGTTGGCTAAATGATGGCGTCCATTGGCTCATAATTCAGTCCAATGGCGAGATTTTGGAACGCTCACTCTGTGGGTTTCCGACTGAGGTAGATGCTCTCATTGATCTCGAGTGTCGCATTTAGGACTACCCAACACCTCGTCGCCGGCGGATGAAAATTCGTCGGCGGCTTGGGAGGTCATCTTATGACAGCAAGTCTTTTGACGACAATTGCGCTCTTGGCGGGCTTGCTTATAGGCGCCGGCCTCGGCTGGTTCACTGGCTCGCGGCCCGCCGCAGAACTGCGCCAGCGCTTTCTGGTGCGTGATGGCGAGGCCCGCGATCTCGACGAGAAATTTCGCCGCGCGATTTCCGAGCTCGCCGGGGCCAGCGTCAAGGCCGAGCAGGCCGACCGCCTCGCCGCGCAATTGGGCACGATCACGGGTGAACTGGCGACGCTCAAGGCCAATGCCGTCCATTTTGACGAGCAGAAACGATTGCTGCTTGAAGCCCAGGGTGAACTCAAGAAGGAGTTCGAGGCAGCCGGGGCGAAAGTGCTCGCTGGGGCACAAGAGGCCTTTCTAAAGCGCGCCGAAGATCGTTTCTCGGAGAGCGAGAAGGCCAGCGCCGAGCGGCTGAAGGGCTTGCTCGCCCCGGTGGGCGAGCGGCTCAAAAGCTACGAGGAACAGGTCGGCGTGCTTGAGGCCAGGCGAGTCGATGCCTTCGGCCAGCTCACCGGCCAGATCGAGGCGATGCGTGCGGGGCAGGAACAGGTGCGCGCCGAGGCAGCGCGGCTGGGCAATTCGCTGCGCAATGCCCCCAAGGCGCGCGGGCGCTGGGGCGAGCAGCAATTGCGCAATGTGCTGGAGCAATGCGGCCTCGCCGAACACACCGATTTCGTCACTGAGCATTCGGTCGAAACTGACGAGGGCCGACTGCGGCCCGACGCGGTGGTCAACATTCCCGGTCAGAAGAAGCTGGTGATCGACGCCAAGGTCTCGCTCAACGCCTATCAGGCTGCCTATGAAGCCGGAGATGACGCCACGCGCGATAGCCACATGGCGCAGCATGCCCAATCGATGCGCAACCATGTCCAGCAGCTCGGTGCCAAAAGCTATCAGAGCCAGTTCGCCGAAGCGCCGGACTATGTTGTGATGTTCGTGCCGGGCGAGCATTTCGTCGCCGCCGCGCTCGAATCCGACCCGGAACTCTGGGATTTCGCCTTCCAGCGACGGGTGCTGCTGGCGACACCCACCAATCTCGTCGCGATTGCCCGCACGGTTGCCATGGTCTGGTCGCAGGACAAGCTGGCGCGGGAAGCCATCGAGATCGGGCGCGCGGGGAGTGAGCTTTATGACCGACTTGCGGTCGCCGGTGAGCATCTCAAGCGCATGGGGTCAGGGCTGGAATCGGCGGTGACCAATTACAACAAATTTGTCACCAGCTTCGAACGCAACGTTCTTTCATCGGGCAAGCGCCTGCGCGACAAAGGCATCGAGATTGGCAAACGCGAGATCGAGGAAGTACCGCTGATCGAAAGCGCGCCGCGCTATGGTGCTGTTGCTGGCGATGAGGGTGCGGCTTTGCTTACCGTTGCGGCCGACAACGACGCGGAAGGGGAAGCGGCATGAGGCATGGTTCAATTATGGCTCTGGCAGCCCTGCTGGCAACCCAGCCGGCGCTGGCCGATCACACCGTCCCGCCCAATCGCCCCGGCGCCTATGCACCCCGCGACGCCTGCGTGAAGACCCCGCGCGCGCGGGTTTTCATGGCCAGTTTGCGCGGCGCAATCGCGCGGCGGGACGCGCGGGCGCTGGTAGCCTTGGCTGCGCCCGATGTCCGGCTCGATTTCGGCGGCGGCAGCGGAAAAGCGTTGCTGCTGAGCCAATTGAGCGGCGCGGAAGGCCCGGCGCTATGGCGCGAACTCGATGAGGCGGTAAAGCTGGGCTGCGCCATGAGCGCGGGAGACATGGTCTTCCCCTACATATTCGCGCAGAACCTCGGCGATGTTGACAGCTTCGAAGCGATGCTTGTTACCGGGCCGGCAGTGCCGCTGTATCGCCGCGCCAATGCCGGCCCAAGTGGCCGAACCGCGCCAATTGCCCGGCTCAACTGGCAGATCGTCATCCCGCAGGGCAATAACTTCAGGCCAGACGCGCCAAAGCCTGCATTTACCCGTGTTTCCGTGATAAATTCGCCGCGCGTAGGCTATGTTCCCTCCGGCAAACTGCGCAGTTTGCTGGCCCATCGCCTGCTGGTGAGCCGGCATGGACCGAACTGGGAGATTACCGCCTTCGTTGCCGGTGATTGAGAATCGTCAGCTTTCGAGTTGTCGCAGCAGGCTGCGCACATCGCCATCCATATCGGCATCGCGGGTGCGCAGGTCTTCGATCAGGCGCACTGCATGGATGACGGTGGAGTGATCTCGCCCACCAAACTTGCGGCCTATTTCGGGGTAGCTGCGCGGCGTGAGCACTTTGGAAAGATACATCGCTACTTGCCTTGGCCGGACCACGGCGCGGGCGCGGCGTTTGCTCGACATTTCGGTGCGGTCAACCCGGTAGAACTGGCAAACCGTGCGCTGGATCTCGTCGATCGTGATCCGCCGACGATTGGCCGAGAGAATATCGGTCAGCTGTTCTTCGGCGAGTTGGATCGAGACGGCCTGTCCGGTCAGCTGCGCATAGGCGATCAGCTTGTTGAGCCCGCCGACCAGCTCGCGGATGTTGCGGTTGATCGTGCGCGCGAGGAACTCGATGACATCGGCAGGCACTTGCGTAGGCGAAAAGCGCGCCAGCCGGTGCTCGAGAATCGAGCGGCGCAGATCAATGTCGGCAGGCT